>JAQSXD010000402.1 GCA_029266295.1 Bacillota bacterium
TGCCTGACCGGAGTTGGAAGTTACAACAAGGTTGAATAAGCTTTGGAACACGTACATGAGCCATCCGGTCATTACCACCGGCAGTCCGCCGATTGCTGTACCCATTCCGTAGAGGATTGTGTTCAGGGAAGATGCAACGGTAGCATCGGAACCGCCGAGAACCAGCAAAATTCCCTTTGCCATACCAACGACAACCGCAGTTCCCGCAAGATCCGCAACGCCGCTCTGGAAGGCAGATGCCATCTCGTTGACGGTCATTCCGTTGAGCTTGAAGATGATGGCGATAACGCCTGCTACAAAGCCCATGACAAAGAATTGGGATGCGATTTCAGGGATGTAGTACCCTTTCTGAGTAACTCCCCAGACGATCCAGACTAAAACAGCAGCCATATCGAGGAGAACCAGCTTATGACCCAGCTTAAACTCGCTGTGAACGCCTTCGCTTTCCTCTGTGATCTTGTTTCTGAAATAAGCATCCATTTCATAAACGGCAGAGAATTGAGGATTCTTTCTGACCTTTTCTGCATAGAACATCATATATCCCGCAGCAGCTGCTGTTATTACCACAAACATGGTAATACGGAACGGAGCTCCGGAGAGAATCGGAATTTCGGCAATTCCCTGGGCAACAGCAACGCCGAAGGGGTTCATCCATGAAGTTGCATTTCCTACCTGAGCTGCAACGAAGGTAACTGTTATCGCAACGATGGAATCATAGCCCATGGCGATGACAAAAGGAACCATAACCATGGCGAAAGGGATACATTCTTCAGACATTCCGAAGGTTGCTCCGCCCAGTGCAAAGAGGAAGAACAGCAGCGGCAGTGAGTAACGCTCCAGCCCTCTGGACTTTTTGATAAAGGCATAAATACCTGCCTCAACTGCGCCGGTTCTCATGATAATACCGAAGGCCCCTCCAACGACAAGGATCAGGGCAACGATACCGACAGCAGAGCCGTACTTGTCACCAGTGACAAGGCCTTCAAAGAGGTAGTTGAGTACGCCAAACCCGCCGTAATCATCGGTTCCCCAAAGTGTTGCAGTATTATGTAATTTCTGACTCATATCATAGATGCTATCTCCGAAAAGGTCGTACAGCACAGGATCTGTCAGTCCTACTGAGTCAAGTGCATCCTGCGACCAGGACGCCTGATCGGAAGCAAGGAAATCAGACAGAGCTGCCGGATCAACACCAAGCTCTTCCAGTTTCGCGGTTTCACTGCTTAAATCGTTCAGCGAAGCTGACAGCTTTTCTGTATCAACGTTATAAGCGTAGCGGAAGGTTTCTGCCATCAGTACGGTCTTTGTCTTTACCGCACCACTGGCATCAGTGTACTCCACCTCGTGTGTCGTAAACTTACCTGCAGGAATTACAAAGGTAAGTAGCCACATTGCAATAATAACAAAAAAGATAATCGCGTATGTGTGTGGTGCCTGAAACTTCGTCAATCTGCTTTCCAGGCTTTGAAGATTTTTTTCTTCTTTTTTCATGATCTTCCTCCTTAATTGAATTTTCCCCGATGATCTTCCCAGCTGTTTATCAACAGGTTCAGGGATAATACTCTATATAGCAAACCATGTGCCAAAGAAACTGTATTTTCAGAAAAAAAGAAAAAGCCGGCTCAAACACTTGAATCACGGCCTTTTTTTTGGAACCAACAGAATCGTTTGATGACGAACGATTCTATTGATCAGCTTTTATTGGGTTATATAGGGTGTTATTACGTATGTATTCCACCCCATTCATGGTCAGTCTCATGCCTACCCGTCCGGCAGATTTTGTAATGAGCTTTAAGTCTTGAAGGTCATCGGTTCTTTTTCGAACCCGCTCCTCGGTAAGGTATGGGAACTTCTTTTTTGCAACCCCAGCCATTGTTTTTCTGCTGATGGTCTGGCCTCGGTCAGTATACTCTTTAATTAAATTTAGGAAATACAGGTATTCCTCCAGATTCCCCCGTTCACACAGCGCTTCGCTGTACGCAGTGTGATCTTTCTTAATCAAGTTTCCTGTTTCATCATAGCTCAGGAAACGGCTTGCAGCCTCACGATTCACCGCCTGTTTCTTCGCTCCTTGATCCATCCCCTGATTCTGCACCCAGTGATTCAGAAGAAGCTGATTCCACGAAGGCGCCCCTCCTTCTGAACCTTCAAAGAAATCCTCCGGCAAATCGCTCATCTTTACTATGCCGTTGTCACACACAGCGATGAAATACTCGATGACGTTTTCCAGCTCTCTGACATTGCCGTTCCATCGATTCATTCTGAGTGTTTCCATAACCTCAGCGGAAATCAGAAGGCGGCCTCGCCCGTGTTTCTTCAGAAAATGGTGTACCAAAACTTCGATATCCTGACTCCGTTCCCGAAGAGGAGGCACCTTCAAATAAAATTTCTTCAGCCGATGATACAGATCTTCCCGAAAATTTCCGTTCCGGCACATCTGAATCAGATTCTTATTCGTCGCCGCAATGACCCTGACATCAATGGGAATATTTTCACTTCCGCCTACTCTGCGGATTTCTTTCTCCTGAAGCACGCGAAGAAGGCGCGCTTGAATTCGCATGGAAATATCGCCGATCTCATCAAGAAAGATGGTTCCTTGATTGGCCTGTTCAAAGATTCCCAGTCTTCCGCCCTTTTTGGCCCCGGTAAACGCCCCTTCTTCATAGCCGAAAAGCTCGCTCTCAATCAAATCCTCAGAAATGGCGCTGAAATTGATAGCTACAAAGGGGCCTCTGTTGCGCATGGATTCATTATGGATGGCGCTGGCAAACAGTTCCTTCCCCACCCCGCTTTCACCATAGATCAGAATGTTCAGGTCTGATTTGGCAAGCTTCTTTGCAATATGTACCGCATCCGAAATCTCCTGCGACTTTCCAGCGATATCTGAAAACCGATATTTCCCGATATAGCCCTTGCGGATGAGATCCTGCCTGAGCTTTACCTCAATATCTTTATTTTCCTTTGTATTTTTAATGGTACAAACAATTGTGTCCAGTTTCTCCATATAGAATTTACTGATGATGAGATCTTCCTGATTAAACCGGAACAGACGATCTGACAGATCCTCCTCTGCAAGAAGATACTCTTTGATGGATTGATCTGTAATCACGTTGTGAATCAGATCTCCCGCAGCGGCAGGTCCGAAGATTTCTCTGCTCTTCTCATTGAAGATTGAGATGATACCGCTTCCGTAGTATGCAATGATTCCATCATTGATCTGGTTGAGAATCCTGGCCAGATATTGATTCATACTGGATGCTTCATTAAACAGATGGTATAGATGATTGCTGAAACGAATCATGGTTTCTTTGTACTTTGCCGAAACGAGGCTCAGCTTTTGATCCAGCAGATCAAGATGCTTCAAAATCTCCACGATGCTGGAAATATCGATGATTCGAGCGCCCAAATCGATGGCCTTTTCCACATGGTCCGGGACCAGAGCCATTTCTCCGGCAGTTACAGCAATATTGGCATTTCGGTAGATTCTGCAGCCGGGATAGTAGGGAATCAGATCGAGGTAATCAATACCAATTTCCTGAAGGGCTTCAATACATCCTATGGCATTTTCTTTGATATCGTTGACAAAAAAAACACTGGTACCCTTCGGAATCCCAAACAGCTTCTCGATGTTCTCAATATTCAGGGACCGTTTTGCAATCAGAACGGGACATTC
>JAQSXD010000403.1 GCA_029266295.1 Bacillota bacterium
TTATGGAGACAGCATTTGCAATATTGCTGACGGTGCTGATCGGGTACCGATTTATCAATTAACCAATATCGGAGGGACATATGTTTAATATCGATGTCATTCAGGACGCACTGGACAATGAGGTTAGGATGGGAAACCTATCGGACAGGACCAATCGTGATTATGTGAACTGTCTGAGCCATCTCAACGAGAAGCTGCATAATAAAGCATCGCCGGCAGAGCTGGAAACAGCCATTTGCGACCTTTGCAAAGAAAGTGTTCAGGGCCATAAATATATTGCGGCAATCCGACGTTATGAAAAGGAAGTGCTTGGTGCTCAGGAGCTGCTGCTGTTTGGTGAGCCTTTGGTTCGGCTCTACCAGCGGTATGGAAATCCAAAAATCGGCAAGGAGCTGTCCCATAGTGAAGATACTTATTTCCGAAAGGTAAACCGGCTCGGGAATGAGCGGCTGAAGCTGGCGTTTCGACTGCAATACCGTTCAGGCCTTCGCATCAGCGAAATCGCCGCACTGGAAAAAGAAGATATCCTCTTTGGTGATAGCGGAAAAATCAGGCTCAAGGTCACATCGGGAAAAGGTCGAAAAAGTCGGAGTGTTGACGTAGTCGATGATTCCTATCTTTACAAAAGATTGAAGCTTCACCTGGATTCGATTGACGATCAAGAGCCGCTTTTCTACAGTGAGAGTTACCTGAAGAAAAAAGCAGCAGCCTATGACATTAAGACTCATGATCTGCGGAGAATCAATTCCCGTGATCGCTTCCGGAAAGAAATCAAAGGTGGCAGCGGCAAGCGCCAGGCTAGAAAGACCGTCGGTCATCAGCTGGGGCATCAGGAGCCGGCTACAACAAATCTCTATCTGGGCGACGAATGGTCTTCATGCAATTCCACCGGGGATTCAGAGAATTATGGTGCTGATGTTAACCAATTTATCGATGTGTAGAAGGAGATAGATGTCTCCGGGAGGATGCGTATGTTTAAAGGCTGCTGCTACTTTAACGATGGGAGTTATTCTAACACCATCGCGTTGAAAACAGTCGAAAGCACCTTGGATTACATTAAGCTGCAGGTCGTCACCGGCAAGCAGGCAAGAATCCTGGACGAGGACGATCATGTCGTCATAGTAGTGGCAGATGGCCGCATTATTATCCCGGAAGCAAGTAAGAAAGTCGAGATTCGTATGACAGATGAGATCCGTATGACAGATGAGATCCGCAGAACAGACGAGATTCGTTGGACAGATGAGATACGCAGTACAGCAGTCTGCAGTAAGGATATCTGCTGCAGTAAAAAAAAGCAGGAACAGCGGGGAACGAACCCTGCAGCCCGCGTTTGTAGGAGGTGAGGCAGTGGGCAAGACAAATAAACTTAGCAAGGAGGATCAGCAGCTTGAGGACTTTGGTCTTATGGTGATAGATATCTTCAAAGGCATTGGAAACGGCGTCAGGAGTCTCAAAAAAGACCGTACACAACTCGTTATATTCCTTATCATCACTCTGATCTGCGGAGTGGTTTTTTATTTACGGCAAAATATTATAAACCACATCATTCCAGGAGAGAGCGGCTTCCATATTCTAAAGATTCTCCTGATGCTAACCCCAGCGCTGCCTCTTGCTGCCTTGTGCATGATCGGCAACGAAGAAAAAGAGTCTCAGGACGAGTACGAAAAGAAATTTGCAGAAATCAACTTCTGCAGCAAGTCAAAGGCATATCCAAAGTTTAAAAACAAGGAAGTAGCCTTAAAGGAGGTACGGTATACCTTCTATAGTGTGGGCCTTGATCTGGAAGACTGGCGGGCATACAAAAGCAAGCTGGAACAGGCATTTAACTGCCGTATCAGCGGCATCAGATACGCTCCAAGAACAAAGCAGGACATCGTGATGCAAACTGTACCAGCGGAGCAAGACCTCAAGGAGAAGCTAAATTGGAATAACAGCAATATCCGTAACAAAGATTTTGAACTGGTCATTGGAATAGGGCTGTTAGAGGACGTCATTGTGGATCTGAACAAGACTCCCCATGCGCTGATTGCATCGGTGACGGGAGGTGGCAAATCCGTACTGATGCGCTGCCTGCTGTGGCAGTGCATTAAAAAAGGAGCAAGGGTATATATGATCGACTTCAAAGGCGGCGTGGAATTTGGTCTTGATTATGAACAGTATGGTGAAGTATTTACAGAAAGACAGGATGCGCTTGCTATGCTCAAAGAACTGGCGAAAGAGAATGATTTAAGGCTGAAACTTTTCCGGCAGGTTGGTGTTAAGAACCTGGCAGAGTATAACGAAAAATTTCCGGACAGGCAGCTTTGCCGCATCGTAGTTCTTTCAGATGAGGTTGCTGAAATGCTGGACAAGACCGGTCTTCAGGCCAGGGAAAAAAATATCTATTATGCGCTTGAGAAGGAACTATCCACTTTGGCCAGGCTGGGACGTGCTCCCGGCATCAATATGATTCTCGCCACCCAGCGGCCTGATGCAAATGTCATCGTTGGCCAGATCAAGAATAACCTGCCGATCCGGATCAGCGGAAGGATGACAGACGATACGGCATCCAAGATGGTTCTCGGGAATTATGAAGCAACAAAGATTGACGAAAATATCAAAGGTCGGTTTATGTACAACGTTGGCGCTGACACCCATGAGTTTCAGGGCTTTCTTTTCACCGAGGACGCACTGGAGAAAGGAAGCTTTCAGCGGGGAAGCATGTTGATCGAATCCAGAAATTACGGCAGCCTGGATTATGAGAAGCAGAGCGATGCTCGTGGCGGACATACTGACCATGAAGGTGGCTATGGAATGGCTGATGATTACGCCAGTGAAAATGATGATTGGGATGACGGTGAGCACGATAGCGATAACGCAGCCGTGGCAGTGCCCTTTGATTTAAATGAAAGATCTTCTAGGAATGTCCGCCGTCGCGAGCCGCCAGCAGATCCCACAGAAGAGGATGATGGATATATCGGGTTCTAAAGCAGGAGGGCCCTGAATTACTTGATCTATGTGGATCATAGAGAATGAAAGGCGCCAATTGAAAGAATGGTTGTTTGTTAAGGAGAAAAAAGGGGTCAAGATAAAGCAGCCGGCAGATCGATTGCCGGCTGCAGTTATTTCAAAGCTGGAGTTGAAGCAGTCAGCGGTTCGCGGAGCATCAGCATCGCCGATTGCCCGCGATCTGCAAACTAATTATGAGAGGAGTGATGTTAATGAAAAGCCCGATAAGGCTTATGACGATTAAATCAACCGGACTTCGGAATGTTGGAAAGGTCTTCTTATGGGTTGTTCTGGCCTTCCTACTTTTTAAAGGAGTGGCCGGTATTCTCGATAACCGAGGCCAGGAGGATATTTTGAAAACGATTGATGAGTACAGGATCGCAGCGGAACAGCGGGAAGCTGCAAGGTCCGGAGCTGCAGCCTTCGCAGAGAATTTTATCTACGAGTACTATACGTTTGATGGCAAGTATAATACCGGCTATGACGAGAGAGTCGCACCATATTTAGCAGGTTCGATGAATATCGCAAAGCCCATGGGAAACGGCGCGGAAACGAACGTACTATCCGCGAAAACGACGAAAATCAGCTTTGTCAGCGAGAATAGAATGGATATCGATGTCTCAGCCAAGATCCAATATACCCTGGATGGAGCAAACACATCAGACGGAGCGATCCAGATCCGGC
>JAQSXD010000404.1 GCA_029266295.1 Bacillota bacterium
CCCGATATCGCCCCACAGTGTAATCCGAACCATGTTTTCCCGCTCGATATATTGTGATTGTATGGAAGACTGCCCGTATTCCGGCGGCTTTGCATTGGACGCCGCGGTCAGCGTATTCATGATGCGTATGGCATCGTCTTTTCCATACGTAGCAACATCAATAACAGATGAGGCAATGACTTTACGATCCGGTTGTTTCTCTCGATCGGAGGTATCATCGCTGTTGCTCTGGATAAAAATGCTCAGATCATGTCCGGTGACTCGCCAGCCCTTGCCGATCTTTGTCGCACGCAGCTTCCCTTCTCTAATATACCGCTGAATTGTCTTGGGATGGATATCCAGCATTTCTGAAATCTGATCCACTGTATAGTAATCTTTCATTGCAATTGTCACTCCTTATTGATTCTTATAAAGTAATTATAGGTAATAATAAGTAATGTGTCAAGAACTATTTTGTTTGAATTTTGTTTGGATAGGTGAATTGAAGGGCGAGAATCCCGTTTGAATAGCGAAAGTCCCCTTTTGAAAATGACAAGTGGGATTTTGTAAATAGTAGCCCCTTTTGAAGATGACAATCCCGGCTTGTAAACAAAAGTCACGTTCCACTATGGTTTGTTAGAGATTTTTTGATATAATGGCGTTACGGATACGAAAAAAGGCGTACGGAGAACCGGAGGAAACGAATCATGAGGTATCTCACAAAAGATTGGTATGAGATCTGTCAGAGGACTGGACTACATTACGGAATGAGAGTGCATCGAGGGGCTGGCGTATTCAGCGAAATGCTGTACCAGAGGCTATATCGGAGAAAAGAGAAAGAGTATATTCAATCGGAGCGAGAAGTTTATAATTTTGATCCCCGTTATTTCCTAAGGCGGGAAGGGAGAGCATTTGTACCCGCTGATCAGTTTGTACGCGGTGAGGAAATAAAGGCAGAGGACATCATTATTCACCAAATGCCGGAGGAAGAAAAGGAACAAATCCAGAAAATGATTGAAGAGTATGATACCAGACCACCCTTTGATGTGAAACAATGCAAACATTCGTTTCGGGTGATGCAGGATATAGATCGGATGCAAGCTGCAAAAGAACGGATTCCGTTTGAGATTCTCGGACAAATTGCCGATATCAGGGTATTCTGCCTTGGTTATTGTACAAAAGCGGTCAAGGTTCAGCTGGAACGGGTCAGTCGGGAGAATTACAAAATAATGAAGCTTGGTTCAGAAGCCCATGCAGAAGCGAAGAAAACTGAGAACATTCCCGAGCATATCAGAAAAATCTATAACTTTCATGATTCTTCCGTACTGGAGATCGTCGAGAGCCGGGAATTTGATAATCGTTTTGGTCAGGGTATAAACGATAGACCTCAGGGTAGCTGTAAGAATTCCAGTGATTTTGTGATTCGGATGGATGCACAAGGGGGTTTTACGGAGCTCAACAAAGTTTCGTTTCATAACGCTGAAATGATCAAGCAGGAGCCAAATATTACCGGTAGCCGCTGGCTTTATTGCGAGCTATACCGCATAGAAAAGGGCTATGAGGTTCATGTACTTTTTTGGGGAGAAGGAATGCCGGAGATGATTCTTTCCTGCAGCGATATTCTAATGGAAATAGAATGAAAGGACGGTGTGCAAATTGGAACGATCACAAGAGGAATTCATAAACGGAATGATACCGGATGGGTCCATGGAATTCAGCCAGAGCATTATCGAAGGTGTTGAGATCAAGCTGTGTAGAAATGATCCGCATATTTATAAACACCATGTACATAATGAGCTTTCTTTAGGATATATTTTGGAAGGATCAACGGATTTAACACTGAATGACAGAACCATTCGATACCAGGCAGGAGACGGAGTCGTAATCCCTCCGCTGATGACCCACAGATGTGCACCCAACGATAGTAAGCATTGGGCGTATATCATGTTTTTTATTGATCCTGACTACTATGGTGATGCAGTTTGGTTTGATCAGGCTAAAAAGCTGAAAGGCGATGAAGTCAAAAAACTAAAGAGCTTTATCGAACAAATGCTGTATGAGCGGAATCGCAATGCACTGGAGACCATTCTGATCGAACTTCTGCTGGAATTTGCTGAAACAGACAGTACCGTTACGACCGCCGCGGGTACTGATGAAAAAATAAGGGCGGTTCACGATTACCTTATCGATCATGTTAGGGATGCTGTTTCTTTAGAAGAACTTGAGCGGCTATCCGGATTGAATAAATTCTCAATCATCAGGAATTTTAAGAAAATCTACGTTACAACACCTGCGGCTTATCATCTGCAGTATCGGGTTGCAGAAGCGAAACGGTTATTAAAAGAAGGGATCGACGTGTTTGATGTTTGTGACGAACTGAAATTTTATGACCAAGCCCATCTGATCCGGGAATTTAAAAAAATGTATGGAGTAACCCCCGGTGCATATCTGGAGCAATTAAATGAATAGATTATTCATCTTCCGGCGTATTTTCCTTCCCCCAGAGCGACATCATTTCCAAAACTGGGAGAAGTGTTTCCCCTTTTTTTGTTAAAGAATATTCTACTTTTGGAGGCACTTGATTATACTGTTCTCTGTGAATCAAGCCAACTTCCTGCAATTCCCTCAATTGCTCGCTTAAGGTTTTATGAGCGATGGGCTGAAGGGATTCTTTTAGTTTTCCATATCGAATGATTTTTTGAGTTGAAATCAGCCAAATGATTGCCCATTTCCATTTCCCGTCTAGAATGGATAAGGTATAATTGAGAGAGCAATTTGTGATATGTTCATTTTTGACATGTTTCATATTGTTATCTCCTTACTCACTTTAAATATAGTATATTACAAAAAAGTGCATACTTTACGATGGCATATTCAGCATATACAATTGTCAATAAGAAATCAAATAGAAAAGTGGGGTATTCACATGAAAGTAATTGCATTGAACGGTAGTCCGAGAAAAAAATGGAATACAGCAGCCTTAATGAACAGCGTTCTTGAAGGAGCTGCATCCAAAGGGGCCGAAACAGAACTGTACCATTTATATGATCTAAACTTCAAGGGTTGTCAAAGTTGCTTTGCCTGTAAATTAAAAGATGGTAAAAGCTATGGGAAATGTGCCATAACGGATGATCTGCAGCCGATTCTGAAAAAAATCGAAACTGCCGATGCGATCCTTCTTGGCTCGCCTATTTATTTCGGAGAAGTGACCGGAGAAATGAGGTCATTTCTGGAACGGTTGCTTTTTCCGTATGGGATGTATACCAATCCCTATCAGTCGTTGTTTCCCAGAAGAATGAACTGTGGATTTATCTATTCTGGGAATATTCCTGAAGAGGAGTTCCCTCGTGTGAGCCATTTAAGAATAATGGAACAAATGCTGGAGCTGATACTGGGGCCAGTTGAGTCAGTTTTCAGCTTTGATACGCTTCAATTTGAAGATTACGCGAAGGTGGTGGCTGATAAGTTTGATCCGGAAAAGAAAGAACAGAGAAGGAGAATTGAGTTCCCAAAGGATCTTAAAAAGGCATTTGATATGGGAGCCCGCCTGTGCAGCCTGTAGTGACGAAAGGTACTGTGTCAATTTTATACAATACAACTCCTTATTCTTTTGCTACTCTTGAGTCAGCAAAAGAATAAGGAGTTTTT
>JAQSXD010000405.1 GCA_029266295.1 Bacillota bacterium
CTTTGATGTTTTTCGGCGTGTCGAAATCCGGCTCTCCTGCTCCAAAACCGATTACATCAATCCCATCTGCCTGCATTGCTTTATACATGGCGTCGATGGTCAATGTCGTAGATGCCTGTACAGCTTCCGCGACAGCAGACAACGCTTTCATACGCTGACCTCCTCGATTATCATCCCTAGACTGTTTCTGAAACATTATATGATGGCACTTGCAAAAAAGCAAGTGCCATCATATAATTTTCTCTATTTGTTTTGTTGGATATCGAGTTTGTTATTCTTGAAAACAATGCCAGCAAGCGTTTATTTCCTGTACCGCTGGACATTTTTTTGATAAAGGAGATATAAGCCATCCAGCAGCAAATTTGCATCAAACACAATATCACGCTTGCAGTACTTGCGAACAATTACTGCATTTTCTCCCGTCATAATCACTGTGGCTGCCGGTTGAGAGGCTTCCTCCATGCGTGCAATCATATTATCCAACATAGCAGCATGTCCATAAATGACACCGGATCGCATAGCATCAATGGTATTCCGTCCTAAAACGGAGGTAGGCGGCTCAATCGAGATATGAGGCAGTTCAGCTGCTCGTTGTGACAGTGCTTCTACACCGATTCTTAGACCTGGAATGATGACACAGCCTTCAAAGGTATTACTATTTAACAAAGACATGGTGGTCGCTGTTCCACCCATATCAATTACAATCATAGGTGAAGGGTATTTATTCAGTGCAGCCACAGAGGATGCAACAATGTCCGCCCCCAACTGACCATGGGCCTCCCCTAGTATATTGATCCCGGTTTTAATTCCGGATCCAACAATAAGAGGCAACTGTCCTGTTAAAAACTTAACAGCTCTCGTTACGTTTGTAGTCATTGGTGGCACTACACTGGAAATAATGGTACCGGAAACCCCACTGATGTCTTCATCGTAAAGGCGAAATACGTTGAGGAGATCGATAGCACACTGGTCCCTGGTGCTGTCCTTCACTGTTTTGAGTGTTGCTCGAAATTTGAGGGTTCCCTGCAGACTAAAGAGCCCAATTGTCATATTAGAATTCCCAATATCTATGGCTAATATCACACTTCTCACCTTCCTTTATTCCAAAACTTTAATCTTCAGTATACAATACTTATTTTTAAAGATAAAGATATTTACAAGAAAAAAGATTTGCCTCCGTGGGCAGTGATCCCCAGAGGCAAGCCTTACATTACAATATAATACAGATGAGACCGCCGGAACCTTCATTGATGATGCGCTCTAAGGTCTCCTGCATCTTCATACGCGCTTCTTCCGGCATACGTTTCAATTTGCTATTTAAATCTTCGTTAATGAGTTCATGGAAGGAACGTCCAAAGATATTAGACTCCCAGATCTTAGTCGGATCTTCTTCAAATTCGGCTAATAGGAATTTGAGCATATCCTCCGATTGCTTCTCGTTTCCTACAATGGGAGATACTTCTGCTTGAATATCTGCTCGGATCAGATGGATTGACGGAGCCGAGGCTTTTAGCTGAACACCATATCGTCCGCCTTGTTTGACAATCTCTGGTTCCTCCAAAATCAATTCCTCTGCGGAGGGAACGACAATCCCATATCCTTTGGCCCGCACTTCTTCCAATGCTGCCCCAACCTTCTCGTACTCTTTCTTCAGTTTTGCCATCTCTGTCAGTAATAACAGCAATTCACCATCGTTTTGAATGGGGAATCCAGTTTGCTCTGTCATAGTATCATAGAACAGATTGCGGGGTAGCTCCAGCCTAGCAGTGCAGTTTCCACTCCCTAACTGCATCTTCGTAATCTGCGCCTCACTGATGAGATCACAGGATGCTATCTTTTCTACTGCGGCTTCCATATCACGTATTTTATGCATTTCTGCCATTGCGTTTTGGATAGATTCAAATATACTCTTTTTGATCGGGTGATCAAAGTCAAGCGCATCTACCCACTCTGGCAGGAAAAGATCCAGTTCTCCAATGGGGAATTCGTACAATACCTCCTGAATAATATCGGTTACAGTTTTTTGATCTAGTTCCAAGCAGTTTAGTGCCAAACAAGTCACACCATGTCGCTCCTCTAACTGTCTGGATAAATCTTGAGTTCGTTCCGCATTAGGATGTGCTGAGTTTAACAGTAGAATAAATGGTTTCCCTACTTCTTTTAGCTCAGAAATCACGCGTTCTTCTTTCTCGCGGAATTTCTGTAATACTTCCATCCGTGGTCACAACAATTCCGATGGTGGAGTGTTCCCCTATCACTTTCCTTGTGCCGATTTCTGCGGCTTCTGCCATTGGAATCTCTTGTTCAAACCAAGGCGTATGTACCATTCTGGGCATATCATCCTCCAGTTGCCCTACCGCTCCTGGAACCATATACCCCACACAGTCGATGAGCCGGACGGAAAAGCTCGCGCCGGCTTCCATTTGAACCTCAACTGCTTCCTCTGGTACAAATTTAGGTTCTGCAGTCATAATGGTACGACCAGAACCGCTTTGTGGGAGCTCATCCTTTGCCCGCTCCCGCTGATAGGCGTTTTCAATGTTGGGAATAACCATCGTTTCCATAAATCGCTTAATAAAAGTCGATTTTCCCGTTCTGGCTGGTCCCACAACACCAATGTAAATGTCTCCGCCTGTGCGAGTGGCAATATCCTGATAGATCGCAGTATTGATCATAGCGCCATCCTCTTTTCATTTGGTCTTTACTGCACTTTATGAAAGCTTGACCTCTAATATGCACTTTTTCTTATATTATTCTTCCGACAATGATCTTTTTACTGTACAAATCAGTTGGATGCTTGTATAATACAAGTCGAAAAAAGCTACATATTCTGTACTTCATATGACTATTTGTATGAGTTTTGAATTCAAAAGATTAGAACAAAGATGAGAGGTTATGCTATGAAACGAGTGTCAGGTTTGTTTCTTTATGCTATTCTGGCCGGTTTCTGCATTGGCTTAGGCGGAACCGTATTTTTGCGGCTCAAAGATACATTCCCCGGTTCAAATGTGGTGGGAGCCCTTCTCTTCACCATTGGCCTATTTACGGTTTGTACTCGTAGCTATCATTTATATACCGGAAAACTCTGTTACTTATTGGATAACCCTATCAAGTCTTATTTGATCGATCTTTCTTTGATTTGGATTGGAAACTTGGTTGGCTGCATGCTGCTGGCCTTTTTGGAATCTCTCACCCCCATGTTTGGTTTATCAGGCATTAATGCAGTTGCAGCGGATATGGTTGGGAAAAAAATGGAGGCCTCTTTTCTCGGTCTATTTATACTTGGTATATTTTGCAACATATTTATGTTCATTGCCGTTAATGGCTATGCGAAGAATCCTCACGAATTAGGAAAATATCTAGCATTATTCTTGGGCGTATCAATTTTCATCCTGGCAGGTACCGAGCATAGTGTGGCAGATATGTATTATTGGTGCGTATCTGGTGTGCTCTATGAGGCTCCCAGGGAATCCTTTCTACGAATTTTGATTGTCAGCCTTGGTAATTTGGTAGGCGGATTACTTTTTCCGTTGATGGAGAAAACAAAAGCCTGCTTGGATCAATAATACCGTTTCCTACTTTCTTTGTTGATTTAGAAAAGCCTGCCTCTGTTTCATCTTTGATGCAAAACAGAGGCAGGCTTTTTTCTACTCAGCTAAGATTTTTTCCTTTAATCTAGGAATAATTAACATCTGTCCTGGATAAAGCTCCATCGTTGAAAGGGAATTTGCCTCGGCAATTTCTTCTTCTGTCGTGACATAGGCTTTTGCAATATCCCAAAGGCTTTCCCGAGCTCGAACAGAGCGAATGATCACAGAGGGGCACTCTTTTGCATTAGCCTTATTCTCTTCCAACCGAACACGTTCAATTCCCTGTATTGCTCCCGTTTCCATCGCATTCCAACCAAACTCTAATGTAAAGGATACTTCAATTCCTCCACTTACAGGTGATGCACTTCCTTCTCTACTGATCCAGAAGTCACTGCTGTACTGCCATAAATCTGAAATTGGAATATGATGAGCAACGATAAATCTTCGATGCACACTGCTGATCGATCCTTGCTCTGTCATAAAGAGAACAAAAACTTCAACTTCCGCATTCATTGCAAGCTCGTTACCTTGTTTGCTTGTTGCAAGCGAAGCGGGTCGCACTTGAATATCTAGGATGTCTTCAACCGAGACCCCGGTTTCGAGCACTTCCCTCACACTTTCCGGAGCTACCCCCTGGTCCATCTTAAGGCAAACCGGATACTCAGTCTGAATCGGAGTCACTTCATAGCCCGTACTATACAAATCAGTTAGAATCGAGCTACTCTCTATCTTCCGCAGAAAACCTTGAGCAAGAAGCTCTAGCTCTACCGAAAGATTCCTTCCTCCTTCATCATTAGGCTTACAGGAAAGGTCCGTATAGATGATGCGAATCTCAGGAACGGTCTCTTCCCCAGGATCGTTGCACTCGATAATCTGAGAAAACGGTAACTGGAAGAGGGCTGAGCAAAGTCTATCATCTAGACTACGGTAGAGCAAATCCAGTTTGGCTTCCCCTTTCAACACCACCTTGTTTCCGATCACCTTTGATTCGTTGCAACTACAGTCCGCCCTTGTTCTGAGAAGTTCCTTCATATCCGGACGTCCGGCAGGCAGCGTAAGGACATCAGAATAATTAAACATTTTTTCCAGAACAGCCACTGTCATATAAGATTGATACTCTTCCGTTTTCTGCTTGACCGCATACTTCTCGCAGTTTTCCACGCAGGAACAGACTGAAATATTTTGTGCCGTAAAGCACTGTACATCTAGGGTAAAATTGACCTTAATCAGGACCTTCCTGGGGTTTAACAAATGAACCTCAATTTTTTGAATCTGTGGATTCACCATCAATTTGGAGCGTCGTGTAATAGCAGGGGATTCCGTCGCTGTGGAAAGGGGTAAAATCGCTTCCATACTGCATGCATTGCCCACCCCATCCGGTTGGTAAAGCACAGTTACCTTGATGCTGCCGGAAAACTCTGCCCTTCCATCCATTGGTTCCTTTCTTTGCAGAAGCAGCTTTCCCTCTCCATCCAGAATTTGCAGAATATCCGGACAGGCATCCGGCACGATCATCTCCAAGGTTTCTTCCTGATTTATGATTCTGTGATATCCTTTGTCCCAACAACTTATGTAATCTTGCCGGAGTTCCAGTTCCATATGCGTTCTCTCCTTGTCATGATTCTAATGAAATCTTATGCACTCCGGATTGTTCTTATGACAATACTTTGTCCTTTAAACCTTAAAAATTCGCTTTAACAAGCTTGCAAATACCTTAGGAGACTTTACTACAACTATTTTCATTTTAGCCACCTCCTGTCGAAAAAAACACTCATCTTGTTTTGTATTCTGACTTTCTTTATCAGTATATACAATACAAGATGAGTGTGTGACAGTAACTATTTCCAAGTATTACGTTCTTTTGCCTGTTCAAAGAGACGTACATAGCTGGTATGTCGGCTCGGTTCTATTTTCCCCTCTTCCAAGGCCTGCAATACGGCACATCCCTGTTCCTTCACATGGGAGCACCCGATGAAACGACAGTGTTCCACATAAGGTAAAAACTCACGGAATGCATACTGTAACTCCTTTGGTGAACGCGGCTCCATTTTCTCCGCATCAAAAGCAGAAAAGCCAGGTGTATCCGCAATAAACCCTCCACCTTCAAGTTCAAATAGTTCAATATGACGAGTCGTGTGTCTACCACGCCCAAGCTTATCGCTCACCGCTCCTACCTTAATACGAAAATTTGGA
>JAQSXD010000406.1 GCA_029266295.1 Bacillota bacterium
AAGTCAGGGGGCCTCACTACAACCTTCATTCCCATACCCTGTGCAATGGCAGCCAGACTTTTCACCTGCCCGAAGGTAAAGGGAGAATGCTCGGTATCCACGAGTATGAAGTCAAACCCAGCCAGTGCAATCATTTCAACTATTTCAGGACTCGTGGTCTTAACAAACGTGCCAAATAAGGGTTTCTCCTGAATCAGTGTTTTCATACCAATCATTTTCGTGCCTCTTATTCCTCAACGTATTCGGGTCTTTTGGGTGTGAAAACATCCATATTCACCACGTCTTTGTCACCCACAACCTGAAGATAATGTTCCACATTCGGCGGAATTACCACAAAGCCTCCCTCTGAAAGCTTTACGACTTCATCACCCACATGAAATTCTGCTTCTCCCTCAAGGATCAGCGCAATCTGCTCGTGGATGTGGCTGTGAGGCATTGGCGTATGGCCGGGTTTAAAATAGTTCGTCGCAAGAGTAGCGCCTTCCCCTGTAAATGCCTTCCTCGATACTCCTTCTCTCAATGCTGTCAATTTTAAATCCTTCCAATTTCCGCTATGTACCATTGATTTCCTCCTTTAAATACCCATGACTGTAGACGGGTTCACCTTCATCATCGTTTCAAGCTCCTGAATTGAAAACCCATTATCTAGCAATAACTGTGCAAAATGTTTCAGCCCCTCTACTGGATGGGGGTTGCCCACCTGTCCGTAATCCGAAGCCAAGGTAACGTGGTCTACACCTATGGCTCTAATGGCTGAGACGGTCTGCGAAACCTCTGCATTACAGATGGTCGACAGAGGGTCGCAGGTGCAGGCCCCGAATTCCATAAAGACACCCTTTGATCCCCAGTCTTTCATCGTTTCAATGTCTGCATTGATCATATACGTCGGATGATTGACTACAATTCTTCGGATCCCAAGTTCCAGTGCCTTCTCCACGATGGCGCTGACTTCTTTGCAGCTTCCGTGACCGGCACCCAGAACAACACTCTCATCCTTAGCAATCACTTTTAGTACTTCAACCACATCTTCGGTCAATTCTCCGCTGTCATCAAGGAGCGGAATATAATCTCTGTGTGCGGTTTCGATTTTTTTCCTCGAGGCTGGAAATTTCAAGCCTCCCTTTTCATGCTCAACATGGTGGTTTTCTGTTGAGATCGTTGGCATCCAAACCATCTTCACGCCCATATTAACGGCTGTTTCTACTGCAGCTTTGTTTAGACCTCCAACCTCATGATTCAGCACAATGCTGGAAGCGATGATAATGGAGTCCTTTCGCTTTAAGCTTCTTTTCGCCAATTCTGCCGAAGCCATGCTGGGAAACTGATGATCCTTAATGAGGATTGCTTTCATTCCCGCTGCTTCTGCTTCTAAAGCACCTTCAATCACATCCAGCGCCCGCGGGATGACAGATGGTCCTAGGTGCTGATGCATATCCACTGCATCGACCAATAATTCATCGATTACTGACATTTTTTCCTCCTTTATTTTGACCTTTTCTTATATAATTTCCCGCTCACCCCCTAAAGAAACGCCAATTAATTCCGTGCGTTTCCAAATACAAGAATTTGATAAATGGCCAATTTATCTTCTAAAATCTTTCATAAATTTATATGTATTATTTGATATTATATCAAATAAGTTGCAAAAAATAATGTCGGCTTTGCCGGGCTTGCATTTGATAAAATATCAAATGCGTTTTAAAAAATAAAGCCCGGTATTATCTGCGCCTACATTTGATATTTCATCAAATGTAGGCGCAGATAATAAGCTACGACTTATTATCAATTAACTCGATTAATTCTTTGAACGCATTTACTTTATGATTTCTGACAATCCGTTGCACCTCTTCTGCATCGCGATCCTTGATGGCCTGCAGCCAGAGCTGATGCTCTTTAAAGGAATTCTGCAGCCGATCGGTCACCTTGCTGAAGATCAATTTCGACACTTCTGACCTGCTCCATAATTCTGTAGCAAGTTCGCTAATATATGGGTAGGGATTTCTGGCATAAATCATGTTATGAAACTCTTTGTTCAGCTTTTCATAAGCAGTTTTGTCGCCATCCTCTATTTGCTTTTTCATATCACAAAGCAAACCTTCCAGCTTTTCGATTAGCACTTCATCAATATGCGGCACAGCCAACTTCGCTACCAAGGGTTCAATCTCGGTTCTAAGCAATATGATCTCTTTTATTTTGTTGAAATCCATTGCGGTCACTCTGGCACCGATATGCGGCTCCATTTGCACATACCCATATTTTTCAAGCTTGGTAATTGCTTCTCTGACGGGCATCGGGCTGACTTTGTATTTGGCAGTCACATCTGCTATGACGATTCTTTCGCCCGCTTTCAGATTTCCGTCAATGATGTCATCCTTGAGCATCTGATAAATATATTCTGCTTTTGTCAAATAAACCATGTCCAACAACCCTTTTCTCTCTATATTTGATAAAATATCAAATCCTCATTTATCATACCATCTGTTGTTTGGTCTTGTCAAGAAAATATACCGGTTAAAATCAGAAACTCTCCGCAGAAGTTGCGGAGAGTTTCCTATATATTTCAAGTTAGAATTTTCAGCCGATGCAAGCTTACATCATGCCGGGCATTCCGCCGCCCATTGGAGGCATCATCGGTTCATCCTTCTTGATGTCTACGATGCCTGCTTCTGTGGTGAGAAGCATTGCGGATGCGGATGCAGCGTTCTGAAGCGCGGATCTTGTTACCTTTGCAGGGTCAACGATACCGGCCTTGATCATATCTTCATAAACCTCTGTGGATGCGTTGAAGCCTACGCCCTTATCGCTGCTCTTCACTTTCGCTACAACAACGGAACCTTCGAATCCCGCATTTTCAGCGATCTGTCTTACAGGTTCTTCCAGCGCTCTAACGATGATGGTAGCACCTGTCTTTTCATCTCCGGAAAGACCGGAAACATATGCCTCAACAGCAGGAATTGCGTTTGCAAGAGCAACACCGCCGCCGGATACGATACCCTCTTCAACAGCAGCTCTTGTTGCGTTGAGAGCGTCTTCGATTCTCAGTTTTCTTTCTTTCAGCTCGGTTTCAGTAGCAGCACCAACCTGAATTACGGCTACGCCGCCGGACAGCTTCGCAAGTCTTTCCTGAAGCTTTTCTCTATCAAAATCAGAAGTAGTTTCTTCAATCTGAGCCTTGATCTGAGAAATTCTTGCCTGAATTTCTTTTGCATCTCCAGCTCCGTCTATGATGACGGTGTTTTCTTTATTTACCTTAACAGTGTTGGCAGTACCCAGCATGCTGAGGTTTGCTTCCTTCAGATCATATCCAAGCTCTTCGGAGATTACCTGACCGCCTGTCAGCGCTGCGATGTCGGCAAGCATAGCCTTTCTTCTGTCACCGAAGCCAGGTGCTTTTACTGCTACGCAGTCAAAGGTTCCTCTCAGCTTATTGACAACGAGCGTAGCCAGTGCTTCGCCTTCTACGTCTTCTGCAATAATGAGGAGCTTTCTGCCCTGCTGTACGATCTGCTCAAGAATCGGAAGCAGTTCCTGGATATTGGAGATTTTCTTGTCTGTGATCAGAATATAAGGATTGGAAATTACAGCTTCCATTTTTTCTGCGTCGTTTACCATGTA
>JAQSXD010000024.1 GCA_029266295.1 Bacillota bacterium
TGAGTGGAAGGGGATTCCTTCATTTTCTCGTCCGTATTTCATAGTATGCGTACATGATAACGCCGATGATGAACGCAATAAACAAACCGCCGATAAACCAATCAACCATATTGATCACCATTCCCTTTCACCCCTCTTATGCTATATTTTATGTCAGGGTTCGGCCGATCGTTCCTGCCAATTGATTCAACGCCCAAGATATTTATTGACGGTACTCGAATGCATGTTATTGTCTTCCAATACAGGTATCATCTATGTGATATGCCAAACCAAAAGAAACGACTGTAACAGCTAACAGGATGACATAGGCCCTGTCAAAGGAACCTGTTAGATTCAACGTGATTCCAATAATTGCAAATGAGGTGACCCGAATAAATCCGACCACTGTATTTACGACCCTGGAGGCAGAGGCATAATCATACCTTCCAAAGACCTGCGCAAGCATAGATGGTTGTATGTTTCCAATACCGCCGATTCCGATCCCTGCCAGCACGCAGCCCAGAACCGTTCCCGTCATGCTGTTTTTTGTCAAAATCAACACGATAATAGCGATGATATACCAGATGCAAAAAAGTTTTGTTGCGATTTTTGTTGTAGTCTTAACGTCAACAATTCCCCACAATACGCTTCCGACCACTCCCGAAACTGCTGCAAGGGAAAGCATTCCCAGTGAGAAGTTCTGGTCATAGCCAAGACTCATGAGCCTAGGGACCATCTGGCTTACAAGACCTACTGTGACCAAAAATATCAACCCGTAGCAAAACGACATGATCCATACGGTTTTATTCTTTAGAAGTCTGCCCGTTGTCCACTGAGATTGATAGCCGGTCTGCGCTTTCAAATGATCTTCCATCTCTTGCTTAGAGATGGAAGAATCTCCATCGGGAGGCAGACCCACCTCCTCCGGGGTATTCTTAATCCAGAACACACAAATTACGGCGAAAAGGATCAAGACAACTCCGATGATGTTGAATGTGCTTCCAATACCCAGTTTCGCAATTAGTACTGCTATTACAGGTACATATACCGCAGTTGCAAGAGGGAGTCCGATGGATCCCCAGCCAAGAGCATACCCTCTCCTTTTCGGAAACCAGCTGGCGATGAGGGCGCTGTTGGCCACTACGCCAAAGCCGTTTCCAAAGCAATAGATCAATGAAAGACAGACTGTATAGACGATCACATTTGCTGCCGATCCATAGATAAAGCATACGATCCCGGCTCCCAGCAAAGTTAGAATAATGGTAAATTTGGCGCCTTTTTTTGAAACGAGCTGTGAAAAAAATACCGTTCCCAGCAGACCGATCCATGCAGCCGGCGTCGTTACGGCCAGCAGGCTTCCCTGGTTCCAACCTCTTGCCTGCGCAAAAGCCGGCACCGTGACATTCAGTCCATCCGTCGTCAGTCCGCCACAGAAAAAGTACAGGATTCCCGCGGCAAAAACCATAGCCCATCCGTAGCCGAAGCCTTTTTTTCTTTCCATTTCGTCCTCCTGTTATTAAAAAAATGCTTCCGCATCTGCCAGCTGCTCCGGGCCTAAACGCTGAATGCAGTCCCAGTGTTCCGCCAGCTTGCCATCCTCAAGACGATAAACATCAAAGACAATATTTTCTACCTCTCCCTCTCTGAGTACCGCATGATTATGGCAGATTACGTTGCTCCCGTCCTCGTAGCAGTGCTTTACAATCAGTTTTAACTCCGGAAAGGCAGCAAAGAAGCGGTTTTGAGCAAAGTCCGCAAATCCTGCCCTTCCCTGGGCTACAGTGGGATTATGCTGGATATAGCCCTCCTTCATATACAGTTCTAACTCGGATAGATTTTTTCGATTGAAGCATTCTTCTATAAATTTTATAACGATTTCCTTGTTGCTCATTATTATCTCCCTATTATCTTTGAACCCCACTCAGCCATTCCAATGCGACTGCAATCCACGCGGGGTCCACTAACGGCTCTCCATGGATACCCTTCTCCAAAAGATGCAGCTTGCATGGCACTCCCAGCGCTTTCAGTCTTCGCTCCAGGCGTAATGAGCTTTCAACCTCTATGACCCCGTCATCCCGTGAATGCCAGATAAAAGTAGGCGGAAGATTCTCATCAAGCCGATGAATGATATTAAGGGCTTCGAGCTGCTCCTCATCCGGATCAGCTGTGCCGAAAATTTTCTTCTTTGCCAGGCGATGAAGATCGATTTTCAAATCTCCCTCCCCCGTACTCCAGTCCTGATTCAGGTATCGGAAATCTGTAAGGGGGTAGGATAGAAGGATTGCATCAGGCCTTAGCAAGACCGGTTCACTCATAGCAACGTTTGATTGTTTCTCCACAGCAGCGACCTCAGCCCCGCCACTGTAGACTTCGGCGCAGTATTGAAGTGCCAGATGTCCCCCGGCGGAAAAACCTGCCAGCAGAATGCGTTGTGGATCCGCCCCCCATTGTTTTCCTTTCTCGTGAAGGATGCGGAACGCCTCCTTCAATTCCAAAACCGGTTTAAAAGGCTGCCCTGTTCGGTATCGAGCCTGTTCCATGATGGAATAATAGAGGATAAAGGGAACAAAACCTTCTTCGGCAAACCGGCGCGCCACGGGCTCTGCTTCCTGTTCCGCAATACAGAGATATCCTCCTCCCGGGCAGATGATTACTGCCGGTCGTAGCTGATCCTCTTTATCCGGGGAAGCTCCCTCTACAGGATATCCCTCAATAGGGTACCCCTCAGCGGGATACCCCTTGAGATAAACCTCACCGGACCCGTTTCCGAGAGGGATTCTTAAAACATGATCCATAAATGCACTTACCACCTGTAAATACCTATAACAGACTGTCAGCTGCCTGCTTTCTCAGTTTTCTGTTTCTTCGTCCCCAGAGAAAGCAGAATGGAAATGATTACGCCTACCGCAAGAGCGACAGAGCAGCAGAAGAAAATGAATTGCCCATCAGGATTGTTAAACCCTTTTCCCACCGCAATCAAGATGGTGGGAGAAACCGCCGTACCAACATTGACAGCTGTCATATACAGACCGTTTGCGAATACAGCAGCTGCTGGTGGCGCTGCCTTCGTAACCTTTGATGTTCCGTAAGGCATCAAGAGTCCAAATCCTAACCCGATAAACACCGCTGAAATAACGATCATCGAGAAACTTCCCGCTATGGAAAGGAGATAATATCCGACTACATTCACCACCAGAATGAAAGGCAGTGCCGCCTTCCCGAGTCTCCTGACGAATTGGGCATAGAAGATACCTGCGATCATCGATACCGCCGTCATTACCATGGTTGCTAGACCTGTAGATGCCGCATTGCCAAGTCCCTTGCTGTCTACCACGAAGGCAAGATATCCAAAGAAGGCATAATAGATAATTGCATAAATAAAAATTGCACCGCATACAAACATCATTTTGCGGTTTACCATGCCGCCCTGTCCCTTCTGTTTTTCAATTTTGGGAGGTTCCGGCATTTTGGATGCAACAAGAATCAGTGTGATCACCGCAAAGGCATAGATCAGGAAGGATAGTCTCCAATTGATCGTCGCCAATACACCCGCAAGGATACTTGTAATAATATTACCCAGTGCAACTGCCGTGCTCTGGTATCCGATCATCTTTTCTCTCTCCTCACCCTGGAAGAAATCCGCAATCAAGCCTGCGGCAAAGGGAAGAAACAGACCTGTCCCAACGCCAAGAAGGGCTCTGAAGAAGAGAACCATATTGAAGGTCGGCGCAAACATAGGCCCAAGACCTCCAATGATATAGAAGATAAAACCGATATATAGAATCGTCTTCTTCTTCATGAAATTCGCCAGGATGCCGGAGATGAATCCAAAGGGAATCGCCATTACAGAAGCCAGAATAACCATGTTCATCAGTGTTCCCTGGTTTACTTCAGGAAAGGCTTTGCCGATTTCGGCAAGGGCGGGGGAAATGGTGAGCCTCAGCATCAGCAGAAATGAAATCGATAGGATTGCAAGTTTTAGCGTTTTGTTGCTTTTCATTTTTTCCTCCTCATATTGTCTTACTATTAAACAGGTATAAGCTTATTATTTTTGGCTGTCAGTTTGGGCTGCAGCAAAGGCGGCTACATACTCATCCTCATGGGACAATGACACTTCTATGGAAACGATCCCCCTCTCTTCCGCGTATTTTTTCAGATTGCCCCGAAGTGCAACGGTTGGATAACCGATCTCGGAGGTGCGTATTTCGATCTCCTTTAGACGCACACCGTTGCTATTGATTTTTAGGCACTTGAAAACTGCCTCCTTGCATGCGAATCTGGATGTGAGAAATCTTGCCGGATCCCGGCTCCGTCTCGCCTCCGCAAGCTCGCCCTCCGTAAAGGTCCTGCATACAAACGGATCTTCAAATGCCAGGGATTGATTTAACCGGCTCATGGTTATGATATCTACGCCAATACCGGCGATCATTTTTCAAAACCCTGCCACACGGGGATTCCGGTGTAGGAAAGAGGCTTTTCCAAGCCGGTGAGCACCCGGATTGCCCCGCTTGCCAACGCTTCCATCTCAAATTCCCCCGGCATTGCCGTTACCTTGGCAATGAAGGAAACAGCCGCTGTGATCTCCTCCACCAAATGCTCGTTGTAGGAAATTCCTCCCGTTAGGATGATGCCGTCCACATCACCTTTCAGAACCGCTGCCATGCTGCCGACGGCTTTCACGATCTGATAAATCATGCCGTCGAAGATCAGCTCCGCATAGGGATCCCCGGCTTCGATCATTTTCACGATGGAAAGGACATCCGCCGTATTCAGATGATCTACCAGACCGCCGGTCTTTGTGGTTTTGTCAAGCATTTCCTTCTCGGTGTATTCACCGGAGAAGCACATTTTTACGATAGAATGAACGGGTATGGATCCGCATCTTGTGGGTGCCATAGGCCCGTCTCCGTTTGCTACGTCATTGGAATCCACCATTTTCCCTCTTCTGTGGGCTGTTACAGACACCCCTCCGCCAATATGGGCGATGATCAGGTTGAGATCCTCATAATTCTTCCCGATGGATTGGGCATATCTCAGTCCGATCTCCTTCTGGTTCAGTGCATGGACCCGGCTTTCTCTCGTGACATTCTTTAAGCCGGTAACTCTGGCCAGCAGCTGAAACTCATCTACATCCGGCGGATTCACTACAAAGGCTGGTTTTCCGTACAGCGTCGCAAAAGAATGAGCCAACTGACTTCCCAGCATGGCAGGATGCTTGATGGTAAAGCCCGCTCTGGCGTGCTCCAACAGCTTCTCGTTAATCACATATGTACCGCCTTCCAGGGCAACCAGTCCGCCACCTCTGCCGGAGAAGGCGTCCACCTCCCGCAGGTCGATTTCATGTTCACCAAGAACCTTCAGTATGTTCTCTCTCCGATAATCAAACTGATCGTTGATCTCAGGGAAGGTTTTCAACACCCCAGCTTCATGGGCGATATTAGCGGAAAATAGTTCCTCCGCGCCTTGGAACAAGGCCACCTTGGTGGATGTGGATCCGGGGTTGATCGTCAGAATCTTTAATTCGTCTCCCATGGTTTTCATTCAAAACACCTTTCTTCCTTTTCTTATCTTTCTTATCTTATCTTTCGTTTCTTAATCTTTCGTTTCTTATCTTTCGTTTTTTTCATCTTCCTGCTTTCAGAACAAGCATCACGAGATTTCCTACAATTTCATCCACCGGGGCACTTCTGGAAAAATCCGTAACGGGCTTCGAAAAGCCTTGCAGCAGCGGGCCATGAGCCAAGGCCTTTCCAAAGGTCTGGATCAGCTTGACCCCGATATTCCCCGCATTGAGATCGGGAAATACAATAATGTTGGCCTTTCCCGCAACCCTGCTTTCTCGCCTTACCTTTCTTGCCGCCACATTCGGATTGATTGCAGCATCAAGCTGAAATTCTCCGTCGATGTCGAGATCGGGTCGCTTTGCATTCGCAATTTTTACGGCCTCGACCACTTTTTCGGTTATTTCATGCTGCCCGCTTCCGTCAGTCGAGAAGCAGATCAGCGCCACCTTCGGATCCCATCCCAGCAGATTTTTAATCGTGTCAGCAGATGCGCATGCAATATCCGCAAGCTCACCGGCATTGGGATTCTGGCACACAGCACAGTCTGTAATTCCCAGAAGGTTTCCGTTTGGCCCTTCAAAGCCGGGGGCTTCCACGATACCCACGCTGGAAATGGTTTCTATTCCCTCCTGCATACCGATCATCATCTGGCTGGCTAGGATCACCTCCCCAGTTGTATAAGTATTTCCTGCCGCAAGGCAATCTGCCTCGCCGACTTTCACGCAAGCCGCAGCAAAATAAAGCGGATCCTTAGACTTTCTGATCAGCGTCTTTTCCGTCAAGTCTCCGCTCAGGGCCAGATATTTTTTCACGATTTCAGCTGCGGTCTCCTCATCTGCATTGTCGATAAAGCGGAAGGCTGCCGATGGGATGCCGCTCTCTTCGGCAAAGTTACAGATAACTTCCTTTTTCCCCACTAAAATGGGGAAGGCTACTCCCAGCTCTGCCACGTTTGCGGCAGCCTGCAAAACCTTGGCATTGTCCGATTCCGGAAAGATGATCGACTTGGGATTCTGTTTCGCTTTTGCGATCAGTCCCTCCATAAAAACACTGTCCATATTGTAATTCCTTTCTTGCTGGATGATCTTTTTTCTTTTTTCATTGTATTCTTCTTTGTTGGTTTGCTTTTTTCCTGTTTTTCTGCTTTACTGAGTTCTGATTTTTTATGCTCCCGATTCTTTAATGAATCCTGTCCATTTTGTCTTTTTTCTGCTTATCTACATTTTAACAATCTGCCGTTCATTCTCAAAATATCCACATAGCATGACACTAATTCATTTTGGATATGAATTGGGAAGAACATCTCCTTTATTTAATTCCACCGGATGTATATAATGAAATCAGCGCTGGAATGAAAGTGCCAGCCTCCTCGCCTTAAGGAGAGGCTGATGCCTTATCCATTCTTGTTTTTCTGTTTTTGTCATGTATACTTTTTTCACAAATGCTTACTTATGGTGCTTTCGATCCTTTCTTTCGATGCTTTTTCTGAATTCCAAGATGAAAACTCAACAAGGAAGGTAATAAAATATGGAAACCCTTAACATGGTCATTGATCATATTCCCGTTACTGCCGTGGCCGGTCAGACCATTCTGGAAGCGGCTTTAGCAGCGGATATCTATATTCCCCATCTATGCTCCCATCCCAATCTACATCCTCAGGGTGGCTGCAAGCTGTGTGTTGTGGAGGTGGACGGGAAGGACGGCCTGCCGGTTACCGCCTGTAATACCGAGGCCCGTGACGGCATGACAGTCATCACAAAATCCCCTGTCATCGATAAAATGAGAAGTTTGTCTATGGAGCTGATGCTTGCCGGGCACCCCCATGACTGCACAAGCTGCCGCAGCTATCTGAACTGTGAGCTTCAATCCCTGATGCAGTATCTGTCCGCCACCGGCGTTCGCATGAGAGAGGTTCATCGCACTGCCATAGGGATCAACACGAAAAACCCCCTGATCGACCGGGAAATGGAGCGATGTATTCAATGCGGCCGCTGCGTCAGAGTCTGCCAGGATCTTAGGGGCGTCAATGTACTGAAATACAAGAAGAAGGATGCAGAAGCCTATATCGGCACAGAAGAGGATCTGCCTCTCGCAGATTCGGGCTGCCGCTTCTGCGGAGCCTGTGTAGAGGTATGTCCCACCGGGGCTCTCCAGGACAGAGAAGGCGTATTCCGCAAGGATCTTCCCAGAGAACAATCGCTGATCCCTTGCCAGGCAGAATGCCCTGCCCATACGGATATTCCCCGCTATGTGCGTCTTGTAAAAGAAGGACGGTACGGAGAAGCTGTAGCCGTCATCCGTGAGAAACTTCCCTTCCCTCACGCGCTGGGCTATGTCTGCACCCGCTATTGTGAGAAAGGCTGCAAACGAACGGATCTGAATGAAGCAATCGCCATCCGTGACTTGAAGCGGTTTGCGGTTGAAAACGACAAAACAGAGCTGTGGAAAGCACGAAGCAAGCAGAAGCCTTCCACGGGCAAAAAGGTTGCTGTCATCGGCGCCGGTCCCTGTGGACTCACCGCCGCCTATTATCTTGCAAAATCCGGTCATGAGGTTACCGTGTTTGATCGAAACCCGAAAGCAGGCGGAATGTTGGCCGCAGGGATTCCAGCCTACCGGCTGCCCAGAGCCGATCTGCAAAAGGAGGTTGACACCATTGCAGAAGCGGGGGTAAAAATCGAGCTGAACCATCCCATTGAGAACGTCGGCGAATTGAAGCAGGATTACGATGCGGTGCTTGTTGCGGTTGGTGCCCAGTCAGGAAAAAGCATTCCTCTTTCTGGGTATGAACTTGGCTGCTCCCTGACGGCAGTGGAGCTTCTCCGAGCGGCAGCCTTTGACGGCAAGACTTCCTTGATTGAGCCCGGAAAAATCGTCACTGTTTTGGGCGGAGGCAACGTGGCTTTCGATGCTGCGCGGGTTTCCCGGCGGCTGGGGGCTTCGGTGAACGTCATTTGCCTTGAAGCAAAGGATAAAATGCTGGCAGACAGAGAAGAAATCCAGCAGGCGGAGGAAGAAGGCATCCGGATTTATGCGGGGAAAGCCAATCTTTCCATTGAAGGAAGCCCCGGTAAGGTTGAGGGAGTTAAGGTCATTGACGTTGATTCTTTCCGATTTGAGGAAGGAAAGCTTGTGGTCAATACGGTTCCCGGCACGGAATCGGTGATCCCCTCTGACATCGTCGTCTTTGCCACTGGTCAAAAAACTGATCTGACATCGGAATTTGGCCTTGAGCTGAACAAATTCGGTTATCCTGTGCTCCCCTCCGGAGGCCATTCCACCTCACTGGAAGGAGTTTTTGCAGCAGGAGATGCAGTTACGGGAACAAAGGCTGTCATTGATGGCATCGTGGGGGGCAGGGCAGCAGCAAGTGAAATCGATCATTATTTAGGGGGCAGCGGCGATATCAGTGAAGTCCTTCTGGAAAAAGAGAACCCAAGCCCCTATATCGGAACAATTGAGGATTTTGCACAAAAAGTCCGGTCTGAGGCATCGATTCTCGGAGCGGAGGAACGTCAGGACAGCTTTCGCCTCGTAGACCTTGGAATCAGCTGCAGCCAAGCCGACTGTGAGTCAGAGCGGTGTCTCCAGTGCGATTTACGGAATCAGCTGAAAAAAGTAAGACTTTGGAATTCTTATCAGTATAAATAAGAGGTGAAATTGCAATGATGAGTATTTGTGAAAAAACCGGTACTGTTTTACCGGAAATGAATGAAATTTTTAATCGGGCAGACGAGACTTGTCCGGTTGACTGGGCATTGAACGTTGCTGCTTCTGCCCGCCTGGAGTCGTGCGGCAAAGGGACACTGTGCCGTGACGGGATTAACCAAATTTGGCAAATCATTCGAGATATAACAATTGACAAAGGGAAAAACGGAGATCTTGAATTACTGAAGGAATTGAGCGATATGATTCTTCTGGCAGCTGATTGTGAGCTGTCGGGAAAGACAGCCCTGTTGATTCAGACCTCCTTAAGCACGCATAGTGACGAGTGGAACGCTCATCTTACCAGAAAGCGATGTTCTGCCCTCGTTTGCGCGGCATACTATACGGTCCATGTGGATCCCTCAAAATGTTCGGGCTGCAATCAATGCGCTTCCGTATGTTCTGTAAAATCGATTGCAGGAGAGCAGGGGCTTATCCATGTTGTGGATAACGAACTTTGCACACGCTGTGGCGCTTGCTTTGATATTTGTCCGGAACATGCTTTTCTGAAGGCAGGCGCTATGAAGCCCAGATGTCCGGAAAGTCCGATTGCGGTCGGTTCCTTCTCTGAAGGTGTAAGACGCAGACGCAGACCGGGTGGTGAAGAATAATACGCCTCCGGCTTAGGCCCTGAGGTTCCTTATTTGCACACCATAATTACACATGAAAAGAAGCGGTTTATTTTAAGCCGCTTCTTTTCATGGTTGACCGTTGAACAAATATAGTATTATACGGATTTTATGAACTGCAATATACCAGTCAGCCCCAATAATCTTTCCCTGGTGAAAAGATCGCTGATTCCAAGGGCATCGACAATATCCTCTTCAAATGAAGAAACCTCATCGAATGGCTGCTCATGAAACAATTCATGCAGAATATAGAGTATCCCTCGTATTAAAAGGCTGTCACTGTCAGCCTCCATATAAAATACAGATTCGTCCTTATCGAATAAAAGCCAAACATTTGCTTGGCATCCTTTGAACCTGTATTCTTTGGATTTATGCGCATCCTTCATCGGTGGCAAAAGCGAAGACAGCTCAATCAAATAAGCATGCCTGGAAAAAGGATCCTCCAGCAAACAAAATTCCTGTCGGAAGCAATCCAGTTTTTCTTTGACTGTTAAAGTCATCTGCCATCCACCACCTTTAAGATCCGTTTTATTCCGTTTATCAAATAATCAATCTCTTCTTTGGTATTATAGAGCGATATTGACACACGAACGGTACCGCTGATTCCAAAACGATCCATGAAAGGCTGTGCACAATGGGCACCCGAACGCACCGCAATTGCCAGTTTGTCAAGCAGGGATGCGATATCAAACGGATGAGCATACCGATGTGTGAAAGATACAATTCCAATCTGCTCTTCGGGAGATCCCACCAATGTAATCCCGGGAATTTTTAATAATTCTGAGCGGATATACTGTGTTAATTCCAATTCATGCGAAATGATAGATTCTCTAGGCAGGGAGGCAAACCACTCAATGGCTGCACCCAGACCGATGGCACCGGCTATATTGGGGGTACCGGCTTCAAATTTTGCAGGAGATTCCCAATAAGCCGGTTCTCCGTTCTTGATCTGCCTTACCATACCGCCTCCATACTTGACAGGCATGAATTGATTCAGCCACTGTTGCTTTCCATACAAGACTCCGATTCCTGTAGGTCCAAATGCTTTATGCCCTGAAAAGCAATAAAAATCGCAATCCAAATTTTGAACATCTACCCTTTGGTGACTAACCGACTGCGCCCCATCAACCAGTACTGGAATACCTTTTTGATGGGCGCACTCAATAACCTTTTTAACCGGATTCACCGCACCGGTTACATTGGAGCTGTGGCAGATCGCGAGAAGAGCGGTCCGTTGCGTCATCAGCCGTTCCAGTTCCTCAAAATCCAATTCTCCACGAACTGAAACCGGTGCAACGATAAACTTTGCACCGGTTCTTTTGCATAATGCCTGCCAAGGGAGATAATTAGAGTGATGTTCCATTTCCGTCACAATAATTTCGTGCTTTTCATTTACATATGGTTCTATGGCCAATGCAACGATATTTATACTGTCAGTCGTTCCGCTCGTGAAAATGACTTCATGTTCTGATTCAGCATTCATAAAATCCTTGACAATGTTTCTCGCCTTTTCATAATCGCAGGTGGATTGTTCACTTAAATAGTGGACCCCTCTGTGGATGTTGGAATGTGTATGGTGATAATAGTGCTCCATGGTCTTTAAGACGGCATACGGCATCTGGGTTGTTGCTGCATTATCGAGATAGACGATCGGAGATCCATAAACTCGAGTATTCAGCATCGGAAACTCCTGCCTTATCCGTTCCATTTCCATCCTTTATGCGCCCCCATTTTCTTTGTTTTGCTGTAAAATCGCATGATAGCAAGCTTCCGTCATGCTTTCAACCGTACGAATATCCGCCACAGCTTCCTCTGCAAATTTAATGTTCAATGCACGTTGTAATGCCATGAGAAACAAAACCTTTTTTGCCATTGCGGAAGTTGCGCCGGAACAGCCTGACTGCAATTCATTTATTTCTGAAACATCCTTTTTCAATAGGAGCGACAGGCTTTCCTCTGCCAAATCATAGATACTCTCTGTTTCATCGGGAATCCGTTCCAACAGGAACTTTTTTGCTAAAAATATCCTGATCATAAGAGAAAGGTCTTCACGCGGCATTAATTTGTGTTGTAAATTGGCCTGAAAAAGGAAGTCGCTCTCTGATTTTGAGGCTAATATTCGTTTTAATATGATTTCTCTCTCCATTGTTACGCCGTAATAACTTCAAGCCCCAATATTTCTCCAAGCAGCTTTAAATCTTCGGTATAGTCTCCATAAACCAGAGCCATATGAGAACCAAAATCAAAAGTTTTTTCGTACATGTCTTTTACATCCTTGACCTGATAAAGAACGGCTGTGGAACAGTTTTGACGCTGATACCCAAACTGGCCTTTGACTTTGCCGCTGACGACCAAAAGTTTATCGCAGGTTGGATTGATACGGAGCAACGTCACTGGTGCATCCATATCCTTACTGAAATCATATCTTATTGTTGCTCCCCAACCACTGAACGCAAAAGAACGCAAAGCATATTCCTCCAGCGGTTTATCATAACCTTTCAGCTTTCTGTTTGCTACGGAATGGAGCGTTACAGCGAGGTTCGGAATGTCTTTTACTTTCTCAAATTCTTCCTCCGTCACAGCACTGAAATCTGGGGCAGTCAATTTGCCGTCCACAATTCTAAGCCATGCGGTATTCCCCATATAGGATGCTTTTCCTGCCAGATTCTGCAGAATGACCTTTGATAATAAAATACTGAAGTCCGCTTCACAAGCGGAAGGAATTCCCTCTTCTTCAAGCAGGGAATGGGTTAAGCAAAGAGTGCATTTTTCCTGATTCAAGCGGCGTGTGGAGCACATATCAGGACATGGTGCTGTAAAAGCATTGCAATCACTATGTGCTAATAATTTTTTCGTAAGATAGTATGCCTTTACGGAATTCACGACATATTCTCTGTCCATATCGCATTCCACCGCACCGTCCATTAATTCGTCGGTGATTTGATTGATTTCTATCATATCTTCATCATTAATATTTTGTTGAATGCGACCAGGCATTGTTGGATTTGCGTCCGCTTCCCGATTGGTTAATTGATCAAGAAATTCATGAACATTCTGTACACTGAAATGCGTACCAAAAGTTTCTGTTGCTTTTTCAAGTGAAAGAAAGCCATCCTGCGCACTAATTGGTGATGAGTCGGTAGCAAATCGATTAATCACAAGTGCTCTTGTATTTTGAAGGATCTTTCTGACCTGCAATGCCTTTAAAATATTTTTTGACTTGTCCCAGTCATAAAATGGATATACTTCAAGATTCCTCGCTCTTAATGCAGCAACATCACAGGACAGGGCAAACATAACTTCATTATAGAACGCAATCGGTTTTTTACTTCTGCGGGCAAATTCGATGATAACCTGTAGATCTCTCCCACTGGATGTCCAAAGGATCAAATCCGCTTCATCATGATTGATCAGCATTTTTTGCATATCATCTTCATGCATGCGCCAATCATCGGAATACTGCTTTACCCGAACTGGTTCCAGTAGGTTCACAAAATCCGGCATATTTGCTTTGGTAACTGCAAGAAAACCTTTATAAATCTCTCCGTTTACCATCTTATCATATTCCGGTGTTAGAGAATCACCTTTCCCAAATCTACAAGGTCCTTCATAGACATAATCATGTGTAAAATCAACAAATATCGGCCTTACATTTAATTTAATTTCAGACCCTCGATGAATCATTCTGCAAAGTTTCTCGTTCATACTTATTATCCTCCTGGTCTATTTTTATGTGGTTATCTACTCCTTAAAGAATACAACAATTACATTTATTAAAACTAGATACGCATCATCAGAATAAAACACAGAATAACCATTGCCCATTTGTACGATTCGTACTAAAATAAATCTTAGAAGTTTAAGAATAAAGCTTTTCCAACTTCGCGCTAATTGTAGTCAAAATATATTATAACAATAAGAGGTGTCTCATGAATCTCAGCATGGAAATTATCAAAGACAACTTAAATGGCTTTACTTATAAATCAGAAATCACAGAAAACGCACAAGAAATCGAAGGAATTAGAATTCTTAACGTCGATCAGAAAATATATAATTCCAAATACTTATCTATTTTGAGCGATGTTCAGTTTGTGCAAAACAAACAATCCGAAAAGATAATTATACTAATGCATAACTCTGATAAAATCATGATTTCAGATGTTTCGATTGAGCAAATCACAAACCATATTCTTTCAATCTTTGAAAAATATAATGCTTGGGAAAAAAAGATACAAAGCCTTGTAATAAAGCATGCTTCACTTCAGGAATTACTTGAAGCCAGCAATGACATCTTTGAGAATCCCTGTTTCATTGCAGATATGCGCGGAAATATCATTGCAATCACACACCAATACGAAATAGGAACGGTAAACGATAGCTGGGACTATTGTTTGGAAAATATGCGTCCCCCGATTGATGTACTAAGTTTACCTCTGTTAAACAACTCAGAGCAGTTGGTGCCTGACTGGAGCGACTCTGCTCAAATATATCATGCAAAAGATACTTTAATCGGGCGATATATTTTAGTTGACCAGGAACCAATCGGAGCGTTTTGCATTCAAGAACATCACACTCCTTTAACAGTGAGCTGTTGCTCTTTCGTCGATATACTGTGCGATATGATCTCAAAATTAATCACAATAAAAAAAAATGAAGAGTTGCTAACAAATACGGATTTACTCATTGAGGCAATCGAGAATGACTCGAGCTACGGATTAACGCAAATATTTAGCCATGTCTTCGGATCATATGATGACTTCTATTATCTCGCGTTAGCAAAACATGTTGCGAGAAAAGATACTGCGCAACAGACAGCCCTACAAAAAGAAATCGATAAAATTCCGGTTTGTCAAATTTGTTTTAACTATAAAGAATTTACAGTTCTCATTTGTAAATACTCGGACATTACTCTCTTGAAAAAAGAAATACTGGCAAATCCATTTTTTAAATTCTATCAGATTGGCTTTTCTATGCCGTTTCGGTCGATAGAACAATTATCTCTCCGTTGTCGTCAGGCAACATTTGCACTGAACAAAGGAGAAAACGTGCAACCCCCCATAAATTTTTGTAATGATTATGCCTTTCTCTATCTTACAGAGCAGCTATTTCAACAAAGCAAGGCACTAGAGTTGTTGCATCCAGCCTTGAATATTCTGAAAGAATATGACTCAAATAAAAACACAAAGCTTTATGAAACTCTCTATCAATATCTAACTCATGAAAGAAATCTCGTCTGCACTGCCAAGAACCTTTTTATACACCGAAATTCCTTACTATATCGTATTCAAAGAATAAACGAGCTGACAAACAGCAATCTTGATTCAGCTATCGAGCGGCTCCATATTCTGCTTTCCTATGAAATTGCGCGAGTTTTACAATAGTATTTATAAAACACACCCCAAACGTAAAACATTTGAGGTGCATATTGACATATTTTTTTTAAACTTATTTTAACACGGGGAATTTCAATTCCTTGAACTTCTTTATTTTTTCTTTTACAAGCATCTGATTTTCCGGTACATAGAAGAGTCCGTGAGTAGCGCCGATCTCTTTTAGGTGGAATTCTCTGCCTTCATCGGTGGTCCGGTCTCTGCTAAGACCGTCTTCTGCTATGACAAATTTCCACTTGCCGTCTTCCGTTTTCTCAAGATCTCCGCCGGCGCCGCAAACCTGACATTCGATGGGCCAATGCACTCCGTCCCATTGTTTGTGTCCCAGTACAAGGGCGCTGGAATGACAGTTGGGACACCAGCCCTCATCCTCATCCCCCAGCCATTTGCGCTGCTCCACAGGGGTATGAATCGCAGTCATGATGTTCGCTCCCATCTGGTAGGCACGCTCCATCAATTCATCATTGAGAAGACATTGCGCTGCACTGGGAACACGCTTTGCAAGAATCATATCCACTACAAGGAAGGAATTTGTAAAGGTTGTGGCCTGCATCGCAGGCAGGGCGATAGACTGCCAGGAATCCATGGAACCGCCAACAGAAATAAGGCCTGCCACTCTGTCCTTCTTTTCAATGGCACCGATGGCCTGAAGGAATGCCGTTTCGTAGGCCAGATTACGCTGTGCAAATCGAAGATAATTCGCCGATGGGAACAGATCATAAGTAGGTGCAGAAAAAATCACGCCATCCTGTTTCAACATTTCTTCCGTGATCTTATCCTTATCATCCAGATCCTTCAATACACAGGGAACCCGTTTGCCCCTGGCCATTCCTTCGGAACAAGCGGTACATCCCGTGCAGTCCATGATTTTAAAGTCTCTCAGATTGACTAAGGTGACCTCGGCCCCGGCCTCCTGACAAGCTAAAAGCGCTTGTTTTAATAAAATTTCAGAGTTTCCGTCATGCCTTCCGGCAGTAATTCCCATGATTTTAACAGCCATTTTTATAACTCCTATCTTTTATAGATACTACGATTATACAGCCCAGAAACCCTTCGGAGCAACTTCAGACATACGCTGGCCACTCAGTGGACATTGCATCAGGAGTTTCTGCGCCATTGAATTAAGATTTATGTGGAACGGTTTATTCTTCCTCAAAGGCAAAATTGTACGCCCGTTCCCCGGCAATTCGTCCACTGTTCAGACAGAATCCCATGGTGTTTCCCGACAAAATGAAGGGGTAGCTGTCACCGAAGATATTGCATGCGTCAGTACCTGCAGCATAGAGTCCCGGAATTACCTTATGGTCTCCCGTCATGACTTCCATTTTGTAATTTACGAGAATCCCGCCGAGAGAGCCGTAAGCGCCTACATTCTGACGACAACAGTACAGCTTGCCGTTTCCGATGGGCTGCAGATACACTCTGTCCTTTTCAAAGATTTCATCATATCCTGCTTCGCACATCCTGTTATATTCCCTGATGGTATCT
>JAQSXD010000407.1 GCA_029266295.1 Bacillota bacterium
TTCTCAGCACCGTAAAATGTCTCATGCGCTTCTACCTTAGCCTTGGGGTTGATCTCAAGGATACGTTCTTTCATGACCTCGACTTTTTTCTTTCCTACAGTCTTTCTGGTCGCAATGAGCTGCCGATTGATGTTGGTAAGGCAGACCTTGTCGTCATCAAAAAGATCAATTGCGCCGATGCCGCTTCTCACCAGAGCTTCTGCGGCAAATGTACCTACACCGCCGACACCGAATACAGCAATCCGGGCATTCTGAAGCCGATCCATTCCTTCCGCTCCTAAAAGCAGCTCTGTTCTTGAAAATTCATTTAACAAAAAAAAATCCTCCTTCTTTTGCACTACAACATCCACTTCGTTGCCGAAGTGGATGTTGATTATTATTTAGATTAAGGAGCAGATAATGAAATTATTCTATTTTCTTATTTTCCACACCAACTGCAATTATAACTCATCTTCCAGAAAATTTCGAGTGATAAAATTTTCATCCATTTGACTTCCATACAGCAGGCATTTGATTTCCCATATTGCAGCTGTTTGACTTATAAAACACAGCTTTATATGGTTTTACTCGCTGAACAGTGGGTAGAGAGGTATCGTTCTCCTGTGTCAGGCAGAATTACCACAATGGTTTTTCCTGCATTCTCCGGTCTCTTTGCAACTTCTGTAGCTGCATAAACCGCCGCGCCGGAGGAGATACCGACTAGAAGCCCCTCTGTTTTGGAAAGAGTTCTTCCTGTTTCAAAAGCCGCTTCATTTTCCACGGTGATGATTTCATCATATATGGAAGTATTCAGCACATCAGGTACAAAACCGGCACCAATTCCTTGTATTTTATGAGGCCCCGGTGTTCCTTTGGAAAGAACCGGTGACGCAGCAGGCTCAACAGCGATAATTTTGATATTGGGGTTCTTTGATTTCAAATATTCCCCTGCACCAGTAATCGTACCGCCCGTGCCGATTCCGGCTACGAAGATATCTACCTGACCATCAGTGTCCTCCCAGATTTCAGGACCTGTGGTCGCCTTGTGAACCGCCGGGTTCGCAGGATTATCAAACTGTCCAGGGATGATGGAATTCGGTGTTGTTTGCGCCAATTCCTTGGCTTTCTCAATAGCGCCCTTCATACCCTTCGCACCTTCTGTAAGAACCAGCTCTGCACCATATGCTTTCAGCAGGTTTCTTCGTTCAATGCTCATTGTTTCCGGCATGGTTAATATAGTCTTATATCCTCTGGCAGCAGCCACCGACGCCAGACCGATTCCCGTGTTTCCACTGGTGGGCTCTATAATGGTAGCCCCCTCTTTGATCAGTCCACTCGCTTCGGCGTCATCGATCATCGCCTTAGCGATTCTGTCTTTTACGCTGCCTGCAGGATTAAAATATTCTAGTTTTGCGACTAACTTCGCTCCTAATCCGACTTTCTGTTCGTAGTTGGTAAGCTCCAATAACGGTGTTCTTCCAATCAGCTCAGTTAAACTCTTATAAATCTTTGCCATATCCAAACTCCTTTTCTCATCTAATATTTCATACTATTCATACTATTTCACTATGATTATGTTGTAGTCTCATTATAGCTGCATTTTTTTCCTTTGTCAACCATTTTTTTAAATTATCTCATAGTTATTCTATATGATTATGGTAATATATTGACTTTTTCAAAATAAATAAGTATGATAAGAAGAAATGAAACCATCTTAGAAATGGAGTTACAACAATGAGATACGATTTTGATGAAATAATAGAAAGAAAAGGAACGAACTGTATTAAATATGACTTCGCCTGCGAAAGAGGAAAACCGGACGATCTCCTCCCATTGTGGGTGGCTGATATGGATTTTCGCATTCCTCCAGAAGTGGTAGAAGCGCTGGCAGAAGCAAGTCAGCACGGAATATTCGGATATTCTGAAGTAAAATTTCCGTATTTTGAAGCCGTTCATAACTGGCTAAAAGAGCATATTGGCTGGAAAACCGAAGCAAGCTGGCTTGTGAAGACCCCAGGTGTAGTCTTTGCAATCAGCACCGCAATTCGAGCCCTCACGCAAACCGGCGACAGCATACTGATACAACGGCCGGTATACTACCCCTTTACCAGTGTAATTCTGGAGAATGATAGAAAGCTTGTGAACAATCCTCTAATCTATGAAAATGGACGGTATCAGATTAACTTCGAGGATTTTGAGTCAAAAATCAAAGAAAATGATGTAAAGCTTTTCGTCCTTTGCAATCCTCACAATCCCGTAGGAAGAGTGTGGACGGCAGAGGAACTGATCCGTATGGGTGAAATTTGTGTCCGCCATCAGGTTACGGTGGTTTCCGATGAAATTCATGCCGATTTCATTTATCCTGGCCATCAGCATCTTGTGTTCTCTGCCTTAAGGCCAGAATTCGCTGATATTACCATTACCTGTACCGCTCCCAGCAAAACATTTAATCTAGCAGGGCTGCAAGTATCCAATATCTTTATTTCCGATAAAACGCTCAGACGTGAGTTCCGTAAAGAGGTTGGACGAACTGGTTATGGTCAAATGAACACAATGGGACTTATTGCCTGTCAGGCAGCTTATGAGAAGGGGGCTACGTGGCTTCAGGATCTAAAGGAATATTTAAGCGGGAATCTCTCTTTTATCCGTGAATTTCTCAAAAAAGAATTGCCGGAGGTCACTTTGGTGGAACCAGAAGGAACGTATCTCGTATGGCTTGATTTTCAGAAGCTTGGTTTGACTGAAAAAGAACTTGAGCACCTGATTGTGGACAAAGCCAAACTATGGCTGGATGAAGGTACGATGTTCGGACCGGAAGGGGCCGGTTTTCAGCGTTTTAACATCGCATGTCCAAGGGCAACGCTCGAAGCAGCTTTTCATCAGCTCAGGGATGCGATTCGTAGCGAGAGCGTTTTGCTCTAATTGGCTAACTGGCTAATTGACTTAATTGGCTAATTGATTTAGTCGGCTAATTAATTTGATTTAACTTACTTTAAGATAAAATATGGCAGGCATTAAAATGGAGTGCCTGCCCTTTTATATTTAGATTATCAATTTGAACCGCTTTAAAATGCCTGTTTATACAGCCTCATAGCCTTACGTTCCACCAATGGTTCAAACTGTGGTACAATTTCCTTGAAATGATCTGCAGCAATGTGCTTTTCCAGAGCTTCCATGCTCTCCCATTCTTCAAGGAAGGTTAAAACGGAAGGATCTTCAAAGTCCTGGTACAGGTCATAATGAATGCACCCCTCATCTTTTGTATTGGTTGCCTCCCTCAGTCTTGCTGCCAGAGTAAGAAATTCATCGATCTTATTCTGCTTGATCTTGTTTTCTGCTACTACTTTAATCATTTGTAGACCACACCTTTCCTTTATTTCATATTGTAAGATTTCTGTGCTTATTATACCATAAAAAATCATATTTTTTTATGGTATCGGCCATCTGCGTTTTCTTTCAAAACCGAAATTCTCGCAGGGCACTCAATCCGTATAATAATCGCATCTACAAGATTTCTGCGATTATTATACCATAGCACAAATCGGCACGGTTATCAATTGGCTACCTGTTTTCCCGCATGATCGATATGATAATTCTCCTTCATGATCAGCTGGCTGATGGGCACGAT
>JAQSXD010000408.1 GCA_029266295.1 Bacillota bacterium
CAGCTTTCAGCCAGCCCCACAATCCTTGTTTACAATCAAAGTATAGCAATTGCACGCTCGCGCGTCCTCTCTTCTCATGCACGAAAATGAGAGCTACAGTCTTGCTCTTGAGTGTTCTATTCTGATAAATTCTATCACAAACATATGAAGATTGTCCGGAATTGTGCGGAATTTAGCGTGGGATTTGGTCCTGAGCTTGTGTTTATTAAGATCCTTAAAGGTTGACTTCCCCTGCCCGATGATCTAAAATACCATCAACCAGACTTATTGTTGGTGGTGAATTCTATGAATTACAACCGAAGAAAGAGGATAAAAAATGACAGAGATTGACCGGCTTCTTTCCGATATGATTCAATATAATTCGGGGGACCCAAAACGAATCCAACACTTTATAAAGGTTCACAGTTTTGCAAGGCTCATCGGCAGCCAGGAGGCGCTCGATGAAGCGGAGCTGTTTACACTGGAAGCCGCCGCCATTGTTCACGATATTGGGATCCGGCTCTGCGAAGAGAAATATGGAAATTGCAGCGGCAAGCTGCAAGAAAAAGAGGGGCCTGCCATTGCAGCCGCAATGCTGGAAAAGCTGTACTTTGAGAAGAATGTCATCGATCGTGTCTGCTGGTTGGTCGGACATCATCATACCTACAGCAATATCGATAGTTTGGATTATCAGATTCTAGTGGAAGCGGACTTTTTGGTGAACCTGTATGAGGATCAGCTCCCTCAAGATGCCTGCCGGGCTGCTCTTGATAATATTTTTAGAACCGAAAGCGGCATCAGGCTATGCAGGACCATGTTCTCCTTATGAGAATCAACTCATGATTCTTTCGGGAATGCTGTTTGCCTTTGTAAAAAGGCCCTCGTCTCTGGAGAAAGGCCTTACCTATACATCGAAGCGCATTCTTCAATATGCAATTATTGCCCTCGTCTCTGGAGAAAGGCCTTACCTATACATCGAAGCGCATTCTTCAATATGCAATTATTTTGCTTGGTTTTGATATGAACTTATATCAGGTCATAGAGGTTGGCGGAAAGACGCTGATTCTGATGATCTTTACCCTTGCCGCTGCTTTCCTTTCTGCCTTCTTGCTCGGCAAGGCGCTCAAAGTCGAACGGAACGTCAACATTTTGATTGGTGTTGGAACGGCAATCTGCGGAGGATCAGCCATTGCAGCAGCTGCACCTATCATCAAGGCAAAAGATGAGGACATTGCCCATTCCATTTCTACCATCTTTCTCTTTAACGTCCTGGCCGCTTTCCTATTTCCCGCACTGGGCCATCTGATGCAGATTACAAGCTACCATTTCGGACTCTGGGCCGGTACTGCCATCAATGATACCTCCTCTGTTGTGGCAGCAGGTTATTCCTACAGCACCCAATCGGGGGATCTTGCAGTAATCGTCAAGCTTACCAGAACCCTGATGATCATACCGGTAACCCTGATATTGGCCTTATGCACCATGAGAAAAGATCCTAGCGGACATGCTTCCGAATACAGACTGTCGCGTATCTTTCCCTGGTTTATTTTGGGGTTCGCAGCTGCCTCAATTTCTGTAACATTTCTGCCTGTTCCCTCCGTTCTGATCGCACTCTTGCCGCGGACAGGTAAATTTATGATCGTTATGGCAATGGCCGCCATAGGACTGAATACAAATCTTCCAAAATTATTGAAAAATGGATCAAGACCAATTCTTCTTGGATTGGGCTGCTGGTTTGTGCTCTCGGTAACGTCTTTAGCCGTTCAATACTGGCTCCTTTGAGGGAGGTCACTTTGATTCTTTACATACGAATGAAAAGGGATTATACTTTTACCAGTTTCAAGATGAGATTTGCACGAAGCAGATGGAAAGGAGCGAAAGATCATGACCCAGATACAGGATCAAGAAATAGGGAACGGAGCAGTTCAAAAAATACAGGAGCAACTTTCAGCATATATCAGGGAGAACCCCCTCAATTTTATGAAACCGCATGATAACATGAGAATTTATGACGCGCCCCTTATTGGAGTTTCTTCTGCAGAAGATCCCTACTACGATACCTTTGTCAAACCGGAGATTGTCGGTACAGATTTCCTGCCTCCCTTAGTGTGGCTTCCCGAAGCAAAGTCCGTCATTTCCTATTTTCTGCCCTTTACAAAGGAATTGAGGGCTACAAATGGGAAACCGGGGCCACCGTCCCAAGAATGGATTTCTGCCAGAATTGATGGTGAGAAGTTCAACAATGAAATCAGACACTTTCTGACAAGCCTGATTGCAGAAATGGGTTTTGCCGCAATAGCACCCGGAATAGACCCTCGTTTTTCCGTTAAAAACAGAGTCCCCAACTGGTCCGAACGCCACACGGCCTTTGTTTCCGGCCTCGGCACCTTTGGTCTCCACCGGGGCTTGATTACGGAGAAAGGAACAGCCGGACGGTTTGGCAGCGTAATAACAACGCTTGCACTTCCCCCGACGCCCAGAAAATATGAAGGATATTATGATTACTGCCTCTATCTGACTCAAGGAAAATGCGGTGCTTGCATTAATCGATGTCCTGCAGACGCTTTTTCTGCTGAGGGAAAGAATAATCAAATCTGCTCAGATTACCTGGATCAAATCCTCGCAGAGCACGCACCTCGCTACGGCTGTGCTAAGTGCAACGTCAACGTACCCTGCGAGCATAAAATTCCCTGACAATAGTTTAAGGCAGTTCATTAAGACAACAGACGATTTTCACCATTCCCTACGATCTCAGTAAATATAGAAACAATCTGCGGATCAAACTGCTTCCCCGCATTATTCACAATTTCACGAATGGACGCTTTCTTTTCCAATGCCTTCCGATAAGGCCTGTCCTGCGTCATTGCATCATACGCGTCCACAACAGAGATAATGCGGGAAAGCAGAGGGATGTCAACCCCTGAAATTCGTTGAGGATAGCCGCAGCCGTCCCATCGCTCATGGTGGCACAGAATATATTCTGCGATGGAAGAAAGATCAGTCGAAGATACCGCAATTCGATATCCGATCTCCGGATGCTTCCTCATTTCGATCCATTCATCTTCGCTCAACGTATCCGGCTTGTTCAAAATATGATCCGAAATACCAACCTTCCCGATGTCATGAAGCGTTGCAAGTAATACGAGATGATCCATATCACTTTGATTTAGGTTTAATCTGGTGCCAATCTTCCTGGATAATGATACAAGCCGTTCCGCATGGGCTTCTGTCTCATGGCTTTTTTCAAGCATCGTTGCCTTAATGGATTCCAAAAGAGCACTGTGAGAGCTTCGCTTTTCCAACAGTTTACTTTGGCTCATCTGATCGCCGGCCCGCTTTATGATGCGGGCAATGTCTTCTTCCTGATTTACCTTTGTAGCAATTCCAAATGAAAGATTAATGTGAAATGCCTCATTTTCAAGACCATTGTTGTAAGTCAAGCAGGTTTTCAATATGTTTTCTACGACCTTCAACGCCGAATCATATCCTGTTTTAGGAAGGAAAATATCAAATTCATCTCCGCCTGTTCTGGCAGCCACTGCGTTATCATCAAGCTCTATCCGAATGATTCTGGCGGCTTGGATGAGAATTTTATCGCCTTCTTCCTCACCGAATACTTCATTGATAAACTTCAGACCGTTAATATCACAGGTAATTACAGAAAGGGGCAGATTACAGCTTGTGTCCATCTGCTTGATTTCATGTTCATAAAATCTCCTGTTATGCAAACCAGTGAGGCAATCATGATTGCTTAGATAGCGCAGTTCCTCCTCCGCTCTCTTCCGCTCAGTAATATTTCTTGAAAAACACAGATACCTGTCGCTTGATAGTTTAACGGCATCCGCAGCCATCCAGCGCTCGATTCCGTTGTTTTTCGTGTACTTTAACTCAGTATTCATTGCTCCAGCCCTAAGCAATCGGTTCAGAGCTCTCCGGCTTTGACTCATGGATTCTTTGTGAAGAATATCATTGAAGTGCATGGTAAGCATCTGCCCTCTGCTATAGCCCGTCATGTCTGCTGCCGCTTTGTTTACCTCAATAAAACGCCCTCTTTCATTGAGCACCACAATGCCATCAGGTGCATTTTCAATATAGCTGCTGTATTTTTTTTCACTTTCGATCAACGCAGTTTCAATGCGCTTTCGATCAGTGATATCTCGAATATTCACCTGAAGCATTTTTTGTTCGTTTACATAGTAAGCACTTATCACAATTTCGGTATTCCGATATGCCCCATTTAAAGAGTAAAATCCCGAATCATTAAAGTTAAGCTGCTCTCCATCCTTCATCGTGATGATTTCAATTCGATTGGCGGTGATTTCAAGAAACAACCCGAGATTCCAGATTATTTTTCCCACAAAGAAATCCTCCGAATATCCAGAAAGCTTTAATAAATACGGATTGATATCCGTAACGATGCCAGAATCCGCTTCAATGATCAAAATCCCGTCCTTCATGGAGTCAAAGAGTCGATGGTATTTGAGTTCGGAATTGGTAAGTGCTTCTTC
>JAQSXD010000409.1 GCA_029266295.1 Bacillota bacterium
CCGGCGATATGGGGATGATCGAGAGACAGGAGGCCATCTTAAACCAGGCCATAAAAAAGTCTCAGCACATCGAAAGCGAGGCCCAGAGAAAAGCGGATTCCATCATGGGAAACGCTATGAAAAACAGTCGTGAGATCATGAGCGAAGCTGAGAAAAAGGGCTATGAAGAAGGCTATCTTCGCGGACTTGTAGATGGGGCCAGCGCTTCGGAGCAGGCAGCAGCAGAAGGACTTGATGAGCTTGGACGGTTGATTCGATGCTTTAAAGATGAGCAGAAAGAGACACTAAAAAGACAAGAGCATGAGATGGTCGAGATCGCATTTGAATTGGCTAAAAAGATCATGAAGCATCATGTGCAGGTTGATGAAACTGCCGTTACCAAAATGCTGGAGGAAATCATCCAAGAGAATGAGGGAAGTATGAAAATTCTTCTTTCCGAATACCAGAGAAGTTTAGGCTTTCAAATTGAGAAATCAGTTGCCCAAAAGCTGAAAAAACTCGCAGGGGATACCAAGGTTGTCATAATCAAGGAAGAAGATCTGATGATGAGTGAAAATGAAGGTGGTATCGTGGATATGAGTGTGCCGGTGCAGCTGGAGCAATTAAAAAAAGCGGTAGAACAATGAATTCAAAAAAATATTGCAGCTTAATACGAAATGCAGACGCCTACTCCTATTATGGAAAAATCGATAAGGTCATCGGAATGATGATTGAGTCCAACGGCCCTGAATGCAAAGTGGGAGACCTCTGCAAAATTTATGGGCACGGCAGTAAAAAATATATCAGTGCCGAAGTAGTCGGATTTCGAGGAAATAAAGTGCTGCTCATGCCCTATGAGGAACCGGAAGGAATCAGCTCCGGAAATCTGGTTGAAGCAACCCACTCCTCTCTTAAAATCGATATGTCGGAAAAGCTGATCGGGAGAGTCATCAGTGCCATGGGGGAACCCATTGATGGAGGAGAACCCATTGGCTGCGATACACGGTATGAGGTACAAAGCATTAGCTCCAACCCTTTGTCCAGGCCGAGGATCCATGATGTTTTGGAATTTGGTGTAAAGGCGATTGATGGACTTCTCACCATAGGCAAAGGGCAGAGAATGGGTATCTTTGCAGGCAGCGGTGTTGGAAAAAGCACCCTGATGGGGATGATCGCACGTAATGTAAAGGCTGACGTCAACGTGATTGCACTCGTTGGAGAAAGAGGCAGGGAAGTCAGAGAATTCCTGGAAAGGGATTTAGGACCGGAGGGTCTTGCCCGATCGGTTCTTGTGGTAGCCACTTCGGATCAGCCGCCTATGCAGAGAATGAAATGTGCAATGGTTGCAACGACAATTGCTGAATACTTCAAGGATCAAGGCAAGGATGTACTGCTGATGATGGACTCTCTGACGAGATTCGCCATGGCTCAAAGAGAAATTGGACTTGCCACAGGAGAACCTCCGGTAGCCAGAGGATATACGCCTTCTATTTATTCCATGATGCCGAAGCTGCTGGAACGGACAGGGAATTTTGAAACAGGCTCGATTACAGGAGTTTACACCGTTCTCGTAGAAGGGGATGACGTGAATGAGCCCATTGCGGATACGGTTAGAGGTATTATTGATGGACACATCGTATTATCAAGAAAAATTGCCATGAGAAACCATTATCCAGCCATTGATATTTTAGGCAGTGTCAGCAGACTAATGAACGACATTTCCGAGAAGGATCAGCTGGAAGCAGCAGGCAAATTGAGAAATCTGATGTCGGTATACGATACCAACTACGATCTGGTCAGCATCGGAGCTTATAAAAGCGGCAGCAACAGAGCGCTGGATGAAGCCCTTACGAAAATAGATAAAATTAACGGTTTTCTAATGCAAAAGGTTGATGAGAAAATCCCTTTCAGCCAGAGTGTTGATATGATGAAGGCAGCGATTACATGAAGAAATTCGAATTTCATTTAGAAAAATTGCTATCGTATAAAGGGCAAGTGCTGGACAGTGAGATGATGACGCTGGCTGTACTGAACAACCAGCTTTCTGAAGCACAGAACAAACTATTTCTGCTGCAGACGGAGCAAGCCCAATGCCAAACTGATTATGAAAGTAAAATGCTGGAGAAAACCACCCCTGCCACCTGCAGGATGTACATTTATTACGGCGAGCATTTAAAAGAACAGATCCTGCTTGCCAAACGGCTGGTAGAGAATATCGCCCATCAGATTGAGAAGCAAATCGAGACCATAAAAAAACTTAAGCAGGAAACGAAATCTCTGGAGACATTGAAGAGCACGCGGTTTGATGAGTACAACAAGGAAGGCGCAAAAGCTGAAGAACTGCAGCTGGAAGAGTTTGTAACCACCGCCGGCATCCTCAGAAAATCAATCTAGAGGCTTCGTTCTCATAAATTACGTACTATGGAGTTTTGCGAATTGCTGATTCGTAACATTCCGGATCAAATCCTGTTAGCGGTTTGAAAGAACCAGAAAGATAATTGAAAGGAGGTGAGAGAATGAATACGACAAATATTCCGATGACATCATGGAATTCCAGTGTGATTAGCAGCGGTACTGCCGGAAGTATACAGCAAAGTAGTATTGGCGGGACAAGCCCTGATGGCTCAGTTTTTCAACAGCTGATTGCCCAGCTAACCGCAATGAACAATCAGAATGGCGGACTGACCCAAGGAAACCTGGCGGAGACAGAATGCAGCGGAGCTTCCGGTGAGAATGGAACACTTATGGAGTTGCTTTTTTCCGGTGAAAACCTAGGTAGTCCGGGAATTTTTCAAGTTGACGGACAGGTGGAATTAACGAAATTAAATGAAGAAAACAACGAGCTGGAAATCTTACAGGCGTTGATGTCAGGTTTGCCCGCAGCTGCAGCGATGCCTGCCGATTCAGAGCACATAGACAGTACCGTGGGAACACAGGCAGTAGGATTATCGTTGCAAAATGGCAATGATCTGCTTTCCGAAACAATCCCTTCAAATCAGGGAAGCGTACTGGGGAACTTAGCGTTTGCAAAAGGACAAAGCGTTGTTTTTCGGTCGGGAGCATTGTATGCTCAGAGCGTAGAAGCAGGAGCGTTTGGGAATGGCATAAACCAACCTGGGCAAAGCAGTGAGAACGTTTCTATAGCAGCCGGAGAAATGATTGCAGCGGTACCAGGATCTGGAGAAAACAAAACCAGCCGAAATGGGATGCCTATCCTTTCGGAGGATGGCTTACCAGTTGAAGCGAGTACCGGGCTGATCAATTTGCGGGAAGGTGGAGAGACAGAAGCGTTTGACCTTTCAGCTGTGAAAAGAGAGCTGCAGCAAACCGGAGGACTACGTCCCGGATTGACAGCAGCAGATGAGACAGTAGCTGATACCCAAATTGCCGGGGGAAGCGAAATCACTCAAGCAGACGACCAGAAAAGTGATGGAGTAGTTCAAACTTCCTCAGGGCAGGAATATCTAAACACAGTCCACTATACTGACCCGGTCAAAGAAAGCGGTACGCTGGGCCAAAGTGTGCAGACTTCAGGAAAAGCCGAGCAGTACAGCCAGATCAGTGATGAAATTTTATCCAGACTG
>JAQSXD010000410.1 GCA_029266295.1 Bacillota bacterium
TCATGCAATTATCAAGGTTCTGTTTCGAATGAACTATATTTCTCCGATTCATTCAACTTTTTCATTTTACCACTTGACTTTTAATAGTTAGTCTTTTTAGATATTATTCTGAACGTAACTTTTGTCGAAGGTGATCACGACATAGTAGGTCTTATCCAGCAGCTGGAGCTGTTCCTGAACATAATCCTTGATATAATTTTCTGCCAGCTTGCATTCCGGGGAGATGACGATATCAAATATGATGTTGCTGTGGGTATACCCTGCAACGACCCTTAAGTCATGATATCCAATAACGCCGTCCAGATCGGAAAGGATATCGCCGATTCTGGCGTTGAGATCCTTGGTCAGAGGGTCTTGGGTTTCCAATGGATCCATATGAACCACGAGATGAAGTTTTAAATCGCAGCTGATGGTTCGTTCAATATTGTCTATGACATCGTGGCTATGAATCAAATCGCCGTATGCGTCTACCTCAACATGAACAGAGGCAAAAATGCGGCCTGGGCCGTAATCGTGAACGACCAGATCGTGGATTCCGAGAACACCTTCGTGGGAACAGATTCGTTCCTCAATTTCATGGACCAATTCGGGATCCGGCGCTTTACCAAGCAGCGGGCTGGAGGTTTCTCTGATCAGCTGAATTCCGGAATAGAGGATAAAAAGAGCCACGATGCAGCCCATATAGCCGTCCAGCTGCAGACCGGTGATTTTTCCTGCCAAGATGCTTAGCAGTACGGCACTGGTGGCAATCACATCATTTCTGCTGTCAGTGGCTGTGGCTTTTAAGGTAGTTGAATGAATCTCTTCTCCGATTGCCGTATTAAAACGGGTTTGCCATACTTTGACACCAATGGCCACAACTAATACCAGTACAATGATGGGGTTGAACTGAAGAGGCTCCGGATTCAGCACTTTATCAAAGGAGGTGGTAAAGAGTTTTCCACCAAGAAGAATAATCAAAAGGGAGATGGCCATCCCGGTAAGGTATTCGAAACGGGCATGCCCATAAGGATGCTCTATATCGCTTGGCAGGGAAGCGAGCTTAAAACCTACCAACGTGATGATAGAAGAAGAGGTATCCGCCAGATTGTTTACACCATCGGCTATGATGGCGATGCTGCCGACAAGGGTACCAATGGCGATTTTTGATGCACAAAGAAAAAGGTTGGTAAATACACCAACAAGGCCTGCTAGGCGGCCGTAGCTTTCCCGTACTTTTGGGTCCTTACTATTTTCATAATCTTTTACAAAGGTTCTGATTAATACTTTTCTCATCTCTGCTCCCGTTTCTTTCCCAATATTGTGTTCTTGCTATTATATGCCAATTTTGTGTACTTGTAAACATGGAACGGCTGAATTGGAATGGATAGAGTGCCAAGGGAGTTCTTGATCGAAAAAATAAATTAACCCTTAAAAAACAGGGTACAAGTATGGTAGAATAATGGTAAGAATAGGAGATGCACGATGAAATACGACACAATACTTTTTGACCTGGACGGTACGCTGCTGAACACCCTTGATGATTTGTTCGAGAGCGTTAATGCGATTCTGAAACAGGAGAGATACGAGCTTCGAACCATTGAAGAGATACGAGCATTTATTGGAGACGGTGCGAAGATGCTGATGAAACGATCCCTTCCACAATCCTCTCCGGAGGAAGAGGTGTCCCGCTGTCTTGAATTGTTCCGCTGCCATTACGTTACGAATATGAACAACAGTACCAGCCCTTATGATGGAATCATGGAATTACTGAAAGAAGTGAAGGGGCAAGGCTTTAAAATAGGCGTCGTTTCCAACAAGCCGGATGAAGCGACTAGAGAAATCTGCCGGATGTTCTTTGATGGTATCGTCGATGCGGCCACAGGGGACAACCATGAACGAAAGAAAAAGCCAGCGCCGGACAATGTTTTTGAAGTCATGAGACAGTTGGGCGCAGTGCCCGAAAAAACCCTCTATGTCGGCGATTCTGATACCGATATCATTACCGCACGAAATGCCGGACTAAAAAGTGTAGGCGTAACTTGGGGATTTCGCGCAAAAGAGCTTTTGATTGCAGAAGGAGCAGATTATATCGTGGATCAGCCCGGCCAGATTTTAACCTTGCTCACGAACGCTGTGTAAAAAATTGAAAAGAAGGCAATAAAAATCTTAAGGGATGCAGATTACCAATCATAGAGAGTCATTAAGAGATGAAGGTTATATAGGTTATAGATTAAGAAAAGAAAACGGAAGGAGCGGCGGATAAAATGAATGATAAGGACAAGCGATATGCAGTACTGATCGATGCGGATAACGTATCAGACAAATACATTAAATTTATATTAGATGAGATTTCAAATGATGGAATTGCCACTTACAAGAGAATTTACGGGGACTGGACCAAGCCGACTTTTGCATCATGGAAGAGTGTGCTCCTAGAGCATTCTATTACCCCGATCCAGCAGTATGGATATACTACCGGGAAAAATGCAACAGACTCGGCTATGATCATCGATGCCATGGATATTCTATACTCCGGAAATGTAGAAGGATTCTGTATCGTATCCAGCGACAGCGATTTTACGCGCCTTGCTTCCAGGCTTCGGGAGTCGGGAATGGATGTTGTAGGTATGGGTGAAAGCAAGACGCCGAAGGCCTTTATCTCCGCATGCAACAAGTTCAAATATCTGGATCTTCTTGCTATGGCAGACAAGCCTGCAGCGGCTCCGACCCAAGTCCGTAAGGAAGAGCCGGACGAAGACAAGATGACCAATTTTGAGACTATCAAGAAAGCAATTATCACCATTGCCCAGGAGAATTCGGATGAGGATGAATGGATTTTCATCGGCGATATCGGAAATAAGCTCCAGAAGAGATATCCTGACTTTGATGTGAGGAATTTCGGCTTTAATAAGTTTACGCCTTTTATTAAGTCACTGGATTTATTTGATATCAAATCGGAACGGATCAACGGCTCCAACAACAAATTAATTTATGTACGGGAAAAATAGCCTGTGTTTGTTCGTCATCATTGCCTGTTAGTCGGCATCGCCCAATCGTTCTTTGTATGCCATTTCCACGGCCTTTGCCAATTGATCGGGACATGATGTTGATTTTCCATCACAGCGAATTCCCCCAAGCTTTTCTTTGATTTCTTCGACGGTCATGCCCGCTGCCAGCTTGGCAATTCCCTGGGCATTTCCGTTACAGCCTCTGATGAACTTGATTTCCTTAACAATATTTCCTTCCAGCTCCAATTCGATCTGGGAGGAGCAGGTTCCCTTTGTTTTAAATGTATAGGTCATATGGTTCTGCCTTTCTGTCCGCATCGTTATTACAGTAAACAAGCTATCTGATTACTGAATGGTCGGTGCTATTTTTATCTGTCAATAAAACTGGTATAATAGAATCGGTTGACAAATTTTCCTGCTTCAGGAGTATTGGACCTTGTCAGCCGATGCTGATATCATAACATAAATACTGTAACATGAAAAGGAATCGGAGAGCAAATGAAAGAGGATGCAATTCTGCTTGCGGGCATTGAGGATAAAATCAATCAATGCCAGGAGTATTATATAACAAC
>JAQSXD010000025.1 GCA_029266295.1 Bacillota bacterium
TATCAGGATTTCATCGGTTTTCTCTCATCAGAAAACCCTGTTCTGTGTGTCTGGGGTATGGCTGACCTCAAGGAACTCTATCGAAATATTGCATATCATGGTCTTGACAAAAACCTGATGCCTCGAAACTATATTAATCTCCAGCTTTATGTATCCCAGCATTTTGGTCTGCCCAAAGGACGTTCCTTGAAATTGCGATCCGCAGCTGAATTGCTTGAGATACCCTTGATCCATCCCTTCCACGACGCATTTTATGATGCTTATTACACCGCAGAAATATTGAAAAAAATAAACCATTCATCGATTCAACCGGCGATTTATGATCCCGATGATAAACCGGTGCGGCAAAGGACCCCCAAACGGGTTGTTGATTTCACCAAGCTCATTGATCAATTTGAGAAAATGTATGACCGGAGCCTTACGGAAGAAGAGCGTCAGATGATCCTTCTGGCTTATCAGATGGGGAAAACACGGCAATTCCTTAAATAAACAATGGGCAAATTTGCCATGCAAATTCAATTATACTTTATCAACCGTTGCCGAGGTATTTTCAATCTTATGTTCCTGAACATTACTCCAGATCGACCAGCAAACGATGGCTCCTATGACCACTGCTCCGCCTACCAGAGCAAAAAAGCCGGGAGCTTCGCCGTCGAACAGGAACACCCATACCGGATTAAGCAGCGGCTCGATGGCACTGATCAGAGAACAAGCCAGCGGTGAGCATTTTCTTACTGCCAGACCGTACAAAATATATGGTATACCCAGTTGAAAAATCCCCATGGCAAGTATGACCGCGAGATTGGCCATCGTAAAAGACGTCTCATAAAGGAAGACAAAGGGAATACCTATGATAGCTGTAAAGAGGTGTCCCAGGAGAATCCCGCTTCCCCGTTCGTTCCCATCGGCCCGTCCAGTAATTACAAACATGAAAGCAAAGGATATTCCCGCAGCAATGCCCATTAGATTCCCCAGAAGATAACCTCCTGACAGCTGATCAAGAAAAAACAGTGAAATTCCTACGGAGGTTACCCCAACAGTCAAGATGTCTCCTTTTCGGAATTTTTGATGAAACAGCAGCGCCGATATCATCAAAATAAAGATCGGAGCAGAATACTGCAGAACAATGGCATTTGCTGAGGTGGTCATTTTGTTTGCTGCTATAAAAAAGAGAAAGGTACCCGAAAGAGCGATGCCGCCAAATACGGAAGACCTGTTTAATACGAAACGAATCCCCTCATATCGCATGTATATGATATAAATGCCTGCTGAGATCAGGCTTCTTGTTCCTGCGATGACCATGGGATTCCATGGAAGAAACTTGATGAGAATCCCTGCGGTACTCCAAAGTATCGCGCAGGTTACCATGAAGATTACGGCGGTGCTCTTGGAATAAGAAAATTTGTCGTTCATAGCTACCCTTCTTTGCTGTTGATTTAATAAGTGCAAATAAATACATTCGCACAAAACCTGAATTTTTGCGATAGATGCGCATTTATTATACCATAGTGCCTCTACATTTTATATCGGGCAAAGAAAGATATTTCCCAATTGTTTATGAACCCAATTGTTTATTCAGCAAAAAACAGATGCCCAGGAAGAATTCCAAGACATCTGTTCTTTTCCGTCCATTTATTACTATATACCGTCCAGATTAGGAAAGTAAAGCACGGTCGTTTGCAAAGACTTCTCCGCTGGCCTGGCCAAACCGCTTCAGCAGATCTTCCACCGTCAGTTGTTGCTTTTCTTCGCCCTTGATATCCAGTATGATCCGGCCTTCATGCATCATGATCAGTCGGTTTCCATACTGAATAGCGTTCAGCATATTGTGGGTAACCATCAATGTTGTTAAGTTTCCCTCTCGGATATAACGATCACTAAGCTGAAGCACCTTTTCCGCGGTTTTGGGATCCAAAGCAGCAGTATGCTCATCTAACAGAAGAATTTTGGGTCTTACCAGCGTTGCCATCAGAAGTGTTAATGCTTGGCGCTGTCCGCCGGACAGCAGTCCCACCTTGGCACTCAGCCGGTTTTCCAGCCCCAGATCCAATTGTTTCAAAGACTCCTTATACTGTTCTCTCTCCTTGTGGCTGATTCCCCACTTCAGATTTCGGTTCTGTCCGCGCCGAAAAGCCAAAGCAAGGTTTTCCTCAATTCCCATATTGGCTGCTGTTCCCATCATCGGATCCTGAAATACTCGTCCGATGGAACCAGCTCTTCGATGCTCAGAAAGCTTCGTCACATCACTTCCGTCGATGATGATGGAACCTTGATCGATGGTATGAACCCCCGCCACGCAGTTGAGAAGGGTAGATTTTCCGGCTCCGTTTCCTCCGATAAGCGTTACAAAATCTCCTTCTTCAAGGGTAAGATTGACTCCAGTCAAGGCCTGTTTCTCATTGATCGTACCTGGATTAAACTTCTTACAAACATCTTTTAAAATCAGCACCTTACATCCCCCCCTTCATTGATTTCTTAAACGGCACCAGATAAGTTTTTAAAACCGGAAGGGAAAGTGCAAAGGCTACGGTAATGGCAGTAAACATTCTCAGATCGTTGGCCGGCATGCCCATCTGAAGTACGGCTGCGATAATAATCCGGTAGGTCAGCGCTCCTAGGGCCAATGCAATCAAACGGCTGAAGAAATTTTTCTTTCCAAAAAGCACCTCACCAATGATTACAGATGCAAGGCCAATGACGATGGATCCGATCCCCATTTGGATGTCGGCAAAACCCTGGCTCTGAGCTATGAGAGCACCGCTGAGAGCCACAAGACCATTGCTGACAACGAGGCCTAGTATAATCATGTTATTGGTGTTGATTCCCTGAGCTCTGGCCATTTGGGAATTGTTTCCCGTGGCTCTGATTCCGCAGCCGATTTCCGTTCCAAAGAACCAGTAGAGCGTGCCAATCACGCCAAGAACACAAAGTAATCCAAAGAGGATGACTGCTCCTGTTTTGTCTAGCCCCATGGTTTCAAATTTGGAGTAAACGGTCTCCATGCGAAGCAGTGATATATTTGCTTTTCCCATGATGCGCAGGTTGACGGAGTACAGTGCGATCATTGTCAATATCCCTGAAAGCAGAGCGGGAATTTTCAGTTTCGTATGCAGTAGTCCCGTTACAAGCCCAGCCGCCATACCTCCAAGAACAGCCAAAGCACAAGCTGCAAAGGGGTTCATCCCATGATAGATGGACGTTGCCGCAATGGCCGCTCCCATAGTGATGCTTCCTTCCACCGACAGGTCGGCGATATCCAGTATTCTGTAGGTAATGTATACGCCGATTGTCATGATTGCCCACAATAAGCCCAATGAGATGGCGCTCAAGAGTATTTGCATGAGTATTTGCAACATTTGTATTTCCTCGCTCCTATTGATTTGATTTCTTTGTGTCTTTTATCCACGCTGAAACGAACAGTTCAGCAGAAGATCACCTTTGATTGCCGATATTTTTCTCACCTTATTTACAATATTATTATTTTTTGATAACGTATTCCTGCAGATCAGCCGGGATCGTCAACCCGATCTCTTCAGCAACTGCTCCGTTGATTGCAAAATCAAATTTGGTGGATGCTTCAACTGGCATAGAAGCTGGTTCCGCTTCTCCCTTGAGAATTTTTACGCCCATAAGACCAGTTTGGTATCCCAGATCGTAATAGTTGATTCCCAATGTCGCAAGTCCTCCATTGTCTACCATTCCGGATTCACCGCAGATAACAGGGGTTTTGGATGCAGAGGTGACGCCGTATACAACCGGCATAGCAGTAGCAAAGGTGTTGTCAGTCGGAATGTAGATTGCATCGCACTTACCCACGATGGACTGAGTTGCCTGCTGTACATCATTGGAGTTTGTAACGGTTACTTCAACGTATTCCAGCCCGAGCTTTTCGATGGCTTCTTTTGCAATTCCTGCCTGCAGGATGGAGTTGTCTTCACTGGATGTGTAGAGTACACCTACCGTCTTCGCATCGGGTACCAATTTTACAAGCAGGTCAATCTGCTCCTTGATGGGGTTCATATCTGTCGTCCCGGTTACATTTCCTCCAGGCTCCTCATTGGAATCCACAAGTCTCGCTGATACATAGTCCGTTACCGCTGTACCGAGGATCGGAATTTCGGTGGTTTTACCAGCAATAGCTTGCGTTGCCGGCGTTGCAATGGCAAGAACCAGATTTTCCTTTTCGCTTACGAAGCGGTCGCTGATTGTGGAAAGGTTGCTCTGATCTCCCTGTGCGTTCTGCAGATCAATTGCGATATTTTCTCCATCTACATAACCGTTGTCTGCCAGTGCAGCCACAAAGCCTTCCCGTGCTGCGTCGAGTGCAACGTGATCCATGTATTGTACGATACCTACCTTAATTACTTCTGTTTCTCCGCCACTCTGGGATTCTTTCTCACCAGAACCGCCACAGCCCGTTCCCATGATCGCGATCATCAGGGACAGCATTAACATCAAAATTAATCTACCATTCTTCATATTGAACTCCTCCATATATTTTTTGACACTTCATCGTTTCGCCGCCAGAATAGCCTGCCGGCCTTTCATATATTTCAATTCACCTGGCCAGGTTTTATTGAAGTCAATTAGGAATCTTGCCGAACATCGGTGCTTTCCAACCGCCCGGTTCTCATTGATCCGCAAAGGATATCTTCAAAGGAATAAAAAAATCGCCCCTGCTATATAACAGGGGCGAAAATGATTCGCGGTACCACCTTGTTTTCGTTGTTCAAAAAACAACCTCAGTAAGCGACAGTCATCGCTTCTCCATGATAACGGTTGGATTCCGTCACAGCCTACAGGGCGTTTGCCTTTGAGTGTGCAGCTCTCAGGATGAATTCGCGGTACCTGTTTCCTGCTTTCTTCCACCAAACGAAAGCTCTCTGTAAGGATAGGAATCACCGTTACTGGTTCCTGGTCATTGCTTTTGATATATTGGTATCATTATATTAATCATGCGCTTATTTGTCAATAAAAAAAATATCCCAATAAATCCCAAAATGTCGCTACTTTTCGTAAGTGTATCGTTCCTGATAATGGGTGTGCAGCAGCTTGTGAGACTTATGACCGCATGGCTCACTCAGATAATCGGAATATAGCTTCTGAATTTCCTTGTTCTGGTGAGATTTTCTTACTGGCAGTCTTGCATCTTCCGCATATAGAGCCGCCGACCTCAACGCTTTTGGATCCAGCTCCATCCGTTTTCTTGAAGATATGTGGGGCTGGCCTCCTCCATTGATGCAGCCTCCCGGACAGCCCATGATCTCAATGAAGTGATAATTTTTCTCACCGGATCTTATGGACTCCAGCAGCTTCGCCGCATTGGCTGTCCCATGGGCGATTGCAAGCTTAATTTCCGTATCACGCCCCTCTATGGGCAGTGTGACGCTCGCTTCTCTGATGCCTTCCAGTCCGCGGCATTCCTTGTATTCTATATCGCGCAGATCCTCCCCTGTCAAAATGTCCGCAACGGTTCTGAGCGCAGCTTCCATTACGCCTCCTGTCGCTCCAAAAATCACGCCCGCACCGGTATAGTCTCCCATGACGCTGTCGGTTTCTTCGTCGTGAAGTGACAGGAAGTCAATCCCAGCCTGCTTGATCATTCTTGCCAGTTCTCTCGTTGTTAAAGAAAAATCAACATCCCTGATTCCATCAACCTCCATTTCAGGTCGATTTGCTTCCGTCTTCTTTGAAGTACACGGCATGATGGATACACTGACCAACTTCTTTGGATCAATCTGAAACGTTTCAGCATAGTAGGACTTGACCACAGCGCCAAACATCTGCTGTGGAGATTTACATGTGGATAGATTTTCTAAAAAATCAGGATAATTTAGTTCACAATATCTGATCCATCCAGGTGAACAGGATGTGATCATGGGAAGAACGCCTCCCCTTGTAACCCGCTGAAGCAGCTCCGTCCCCTCCTCCATAATCGTCAGATCAGCGGAAAAGTTAGTATCAAATACCTTGTCAAATCCGATTTGTTTCAGTGCCGCAACCATTTTACCGGTAACGGCAGTACCAATTGTGATACCAAATTCTTCTCCTAGCGCCGCTCTGACCGCCGGTGCCGTCTGTACGACGACAAATTTTTCGGGATCATCAATTGCTTCCCAGACCTGATCGATATTGGATTTTTCCTTTAGTGCCGCAACAGGACATGAGACGATGCACTGCCCGCAATAGATGCAGTCAATATCTCTCATTCCATATTCAAATGCAGGAGCAACTCTGGTATTGAAGCCCCTTCCGGTATAATCCAAAACACCAATTCCCTGTACGTTTTTACAGGTGCTAATGCATCTTCCGCATAGAATACATTTGCCTGAGTCACGAACAATTGAATAGGAGGAATCGTCGATATGACGCTCTCTCACCGCGCCGTCATATGGAATCTGATCCACTCCAAATTCTTCGCAAAGTTTGTTCAATTCACAGTTGCCGTTCCGTACGCAGGTCAGGCAATCTCTGTCATGATTTGCCAGGATCAACTCCAGATTTTTTCTAACTGCCTTTCTTACCTTCCCCGTACTGGTTCTGATGTTCATGCCTTCCTGAACCTGTAGAACACAGGCCGCTGGAAGGTTTCTCATGGGCATGCCGTTTACTTCTGCTTCGACCACGCAAACTCGACATGCAGCAGGTTCATTCACACCCTTGAGATAGCAAAGAGACGGTATTTTAATCCCCGCTCTTTGTGCGGCAAGCAGCACGGTATCATCCGGTTGTGCCTCTACCACAATTCCGTTGATGGTAACTTTTACTGAATTCGTCATTGTGTCAACCCTCCTACAGTTTCACGATGGCTTTGGCTGGACAGAAGTCCACGCAAGCTCCGCACTTGATACATTTTTCCTTATCAATCCTATGTTTTTTCTTTACCTCTCCGGAAATCGCTCCGGCAGGACATTTTTTCATGCAGATAGTACAGCCTTTACACCCCTCTGTGATTGTGTAGGATAAAAGTCCGCTGCATACGCCCGCAGGGCATTTCTTATCAAGAACATGGGATTGATACTCATCATTAAAATGTTTCATTGTTGACAAAACGGGATTTGGTGCGGTTTGTCCCAGCGCGCACAGCGATGTGTTTTTCAAATGATCGCCAAGCTCCTGCAGCTCAGCCAGATCATCAGAAGAACCCTTTCCATCAATGATCTTTCCGAGAATCTCGTACATTCTCTTGGTCCCTTCTCTGCAAGGAGTACATTTTCCGCAGGATTCATCTACGGTAAACTCGAGAAAAAATCTTGCAATATCAACCATACAATTGTCTTCATCCATGACGATCATCCCGCCGGAACCCATCATCGAACCGATGGCCACCAGGTTATCAAAATCGATGGGGGTATCCAGATTGACCGAAGTAATACATCCGCCGGAAGGCCCTCCTGTCTGAACTGCCTTAAAGCTCTTTCCATCGGGGCAGCCGTTTCCAATATCAAAGATCACCTCCCGAAGTGTAATTCCCATAGGAACCTCAACCAGACCGGTATTGTTGATCTTTCCCCCCAGGGCAAAGACTTTGGTTCCCGGTGATTTTTCTGTTCCATAGCCTTTAAACCAATCCGCTCCCTTTCGTATGATCTGAGGGATATTTGCCAGCGTCTCTACATTATTGATGCAGGTTGGCTTGCCCCATAAGCCCTTATTGGCAGGGAAAGGCGGCTTATTTCTGGACATCCCCCTCTTGCCTTCAATTGAAGCGATCAGGGCAGTCTCTTCACCGCAGACAAATGCTCCGGCTCCCAGTCTGATCTCTATGTCAAAGTCAAAGCCGCTGTCAAAAATATTCGTACCTAGAAATCCAGTTTCTTTTGCCTGCTGAATTGCGAGCTTGAGTCTCTGTACCGCAACGGGATACTCGGCTCTTACGTAAATGAATCCCTTGGTTGCTCCGATGGCGTAGCCTCCTATGGCCATGGCCTCAAGCACCGCATGAGGATCTCCTTCCAAAACGCTTCTGTCCATGAAAGCGCCCGGATCTCCTTCATCCGCATTGCAGATGATATACTTCTGATCCGCCTGGTTCGGTGCCGCAAAGCTCCACTTCAGCCCTGTGGAAAATCCAGCGCCGCCTCTTCCTCTGAGCCCCGAAGCCTTCACTACTTCAATGACCTCATTCGGCGACATCTCCGTCAGAACTTTGTAAAGCGCCTGATACCCATCCATCGCAACATATTCCCGAATATCCTCCGGGTTGATGCTTCCGCAGTTTTGCAAAACCACTCTGACCTGTTTCTTGTAAAATGGGCTGTCATTGAGGTTTTTGAGAGCACCGTCTTCGCCGCCGTCAACAGTGTACTCGGCGATTGGTCTCCCGTTCTGCAAATGTTCGGAAACGATGGAGTTTGCAATGCGATCATCCACGTGTATGTAAGACACCTTTTCTTTGCCGTGCTCAAATACTTCTACGATCGGTTCATAGGTACACATACCAATGCAGCCGGTAGGCACGATCTGAACATTTTTTATTCCCCTTGCTTCAGTCTCTCTTTGCAGAGTTTCCATGATCTGTTTTGCGCCAGCCGAAATTCCGCAGGTACCCAGGCCGACTACAACACGATACCCGTCCTCCGGGTAATAATGGTTCAAGGTTTCTTCCTTGATGTCATTTAATGAATGCATCTCCGTCCTCCCTATGCTCTGTATTTTTCTAAAATTTCGGGAATCGCATCAACATTCAATAGATTTGCATACACATCCTCGTCGATCATCATTACAGGGGAAAGTCCGCAGCACCCAATGCAGCGTGCAGCATCAAGGGTGAAATAGCCGTCCGTTGTAGTTCCCCCGACCTTGATATCAAGCGCATCCGCAACTTTGTCTACGATCTTCTGTGCTCCCTTGACATAGCAGGCTGTTCCAAGACAGACGGATATCTGGTGTTTTCCTTTCGGAGATGTGGAAAATTGACTGTAAAATGTGGAGATTCCAAATAGTTCGGAAATAGGGATTCGCGTATTGTCCGCAATAAACTTGTGCACATCCAGTGGCAGATAGCCGAAAATACGCTGTGCTTCCTGGAGGATCTGCATTGCCATACCGTCAGTCTCCGTCAAAGCATCGAGGTAGGATTTTAATTCAAGGTATCTTTCATCTTTCATTTTGTCGCAATGACAACTTCTCTGATTCATCTTCTCTTCTCCTTTTATATTGTTAAACTGTTTGTGTTTATAGATTGAATTGAAATTAGTATTAAATAATACTTTGTAAATACGATTCGTTAAAAGTTTCTCCAGTTTGTTAAAGGATTCATCAGCTTGTTAAAAGATAAATTGCATCGTTAATTTATTAATTTCTTCGTTAAAAAGTTAATTGCATTGTTAAATAGTAAACAATGTAATTTTTTCCATTTTATGGCTTATTCAGTTAAAAAAAAATAATGCTTATTGTACAGGTAACTTCAAAATAATCGTGCGTATTTTCACAACATTCTCATAATAGCACATTACAAAATTTTCTACAATAACTTAATCAAATATTTTTTACTAGGCAGTTACCCATCCCCAGACGATCTCGTGAAGGTGCCTGATGTATAACAGCAGGGGCTTTTAGCCATTTTGATGATTGCCCTTTAAATTAACCTTTCTGTAAAGAGTTTTAAGTATTTTGTAAACTATTTTAATATGAAATTTGATATTGTAAGATATGGAACGGCTATAAGTAAGAAAATAGTCTAAAACAGGACACCCTAGAAAGATGAATGAAAGTAAAATGAACGAAACGAAAAAAGAAGGGTATGGATTAAACAAAATGAATGAACAGAAAAGCAAAATCACAGCGAACATTATCATTGCCGTCATTGCCGCAGCCGCCATCGTTGCAGCTTCGCTGATCCTTGCAAATGGAGTTGAAAAAGTGAAAGGCGGAGGCAACCGCATCATCGTAACCGGATCGGCCAAACAGCAGATCACTTCCGACCTGATCGTCTGGACCGGAAACTTCTCCGCAAAATCTCCGTCACTGCAGGAGGCATACGGAATTCTAGAAACTGATAAGAGTAAGGTTCATAATTATCTCATCGGCCAGGGCGTACCAGAGGACGCTATCGTATTTTCATCCATTAACACCACCACCAATTACATGATCCTTCCTAACGGCATGTATTCCAGCGATATTGATTATTATGAGCTAAATCAGACCGTTACCATAAGCTCCGGAGAAATTGATAAAATCACTGACATCTCCAGAAAGGTTACCGAACTCATCAATGAGGGGATTCAATTCCAGTCCAATCCACCCCAGTACATGTACACGAAGATCGCGGACATGAAGGTAACCATGCTGGCCGAGGCTACCAAAGACGCCAAAAAGCGTGCGGAAATGATTGCGGAGAATGCAGGAAACAAGCTTGGAAGTCTGAAATACGCTGACATGGGCATCATTCAGATCACGCCGCTCTATTCCAATGAGGTTTCGGATTACGGAATGAATGACACCTATTCTCTGGAAAAGGAAATTACAGCGATCGTTCACTGTGAGTTCGAAATACAGTAGTACCAGCCGGATAAACAGGTTTCGTCTGTTCCACGCAAGCAACAACCATGGCTCCCGTCCACTTCACAGCGCAGAGGACGGGAGCTTTTTATCGTTCCATTTATTATGATTTATTAGAAGCTGTCGCTTATCATCCCAGCTTTCTCTTGGTCAAGATGCAGCGTCCACGGAGAGTCATTGTCTACAACAACTGGGATTTCAACAAAATTAACCGGCCCCCCCTTTGATGCAGGCTTTTGGAGCAGTGATATCATCGACGTCGCTGTTTTGATATCCAGATCGGTTTCCATTCCCGAGGAAAGCACACGGTAAACGGTGTCTGCCGGGAGATTCAGTTCTCCCTTCTGAGCAAGTGCTGCCTCAAGGAATGCCTTTTGCACGCCAATACGCGCAAGGTCTCCTTCCTTATAACCCTTTCTGAACCGCACCAGCATCTCGGCCTTCTTTCCGTCCAGGATCTGCTTCCCTGCCTGGAGATCAATATGTAAATTCTGATTCGGATCGTCATACATCATTCTCGTGGGTACGTCAAACTCCACCCCGCCGGCTGCATCCACAAGATCGCGGAAAACACCGGTATCAAATCTGACGTAATGATTGATTTCTATGCCAAGAATCTCACCGAGTTTTTTCACGACTGCTTCCGGCGGATTGTTTGCGGCGTATCCGGAGAGTCTACCTGCACCGTTCAGTTCTTCTCCTACAAGCAGATCTCTGGGAACGAAGGCGACGTTAATCCCCTCTCTGTCAGCGTCGTAACCCAGCAGCAATATAGTATCCGGGATCTGTGAGCCTTCCGCATTACACAGAACCAGAACGTTGGCTTGATCCACTTTCATCCCTGTTGCCAAAGATGCCGGATTTGATAAGAGGCCTACAGCGCAGAGGATCAGGATGGCCGCTGACAGCACAACCGCCGCCCGCCCAGGCTTTTTATATGCTACGATATGTTTTACCCGTTCCTTCACATCGTTTGCATGGAAGGCGAGAACACTCTGTCTTCCTCTTCCTGATGCTGCCAATGCCATGTTGAGCAAGGTCACAGCATAATCCTCTTTTTCCTCTGTCCTTAAAACCTTAACCACACCTTCATCGCATGACATTTCCATATCCTTGTCAAAGAGCCGGAAGGCAACCCATAAAACAGGATTGAACCAATGGATGCATAGGGCAAGAAAGGTTAATGGCTTCACGAAATAATCCCGCCGTTTGATATGATAAAACTCGTGAAGAAGAATATGTTTGAGCCGTTCCCGGCTTTCTGCATCATGATTTTGACATATCAAAGCAGGTAACGCAACTTTAGGAGAGAAGATTCCATATACAAAGGGGGTCTCCACCTTCTCCGACTCATACACCCTTACAGATCCTCCCAATCGGACCAAGGTCCTGCATTCCTCCGTCAGTTCCGATCTTTCAAAGAGCGTTGCAGTTGCCAGACTTCTGCATAATCTAACGTAGGAGATTCCGTTGTATACCACAAGGATCAGGATTCCGGTGATCCAAAGCACCATCAATGCGATGAAGATAGAATCGATGGAAGCGGAAGATGCTGCGTTTCCAATGGCACCCATGCCTCCGGCCCCTTCTGCTAGAGTCTCTTTCATGGGAAAGCCCATCAGCTCCTGCGCTTGACTGCCTGCTAGCAGCTCCTGATTGACGATCCCTCTCAGGGGGATGTCCTTCAGCGCAGTCGTATACGTATCCAGGCTTCTTTTCATATCCCCAAAGACGCTGAAGATGGACGGGAACGAAAAAGGAAACACCATTCTGTACAGAACAATCATCCATAGCCCATAGGAAAAGATTTGCGGCTGCAAGCGTCCCAGACTTCCTCTAATTAAAATGATGATCAGCGCGGCAAAGCCGGCGGTTATGCTCATATTTACTACTGTAAAAAACACATCCGCCATGTTACTCACCCTTCCCATTTCTGTTTTCGTCAATAATCCTTTTTAATTCCGCCGCTTCCTGCTCCGTCAGTGGCTTCCCCTTCAGGAATGTGGTCAGGAACATAGGCAGTGAGCCTCCAAAGGACTTATCCAAAAGTTCCATACTCTCCTGTATCCCGATTTCCTCTTTCTCCACCAGATACGTCACCGTCGCGTTTTCGTTTTTCAGCAAACCCCTTTCACACAACTTCCTCAAAACTGTATATGTGGTAGACTTTTTCCAACCCAAAATTTCTGAGCACAACTGAGCTAGCTTCGTGGAATTCACCGGCGCATGCTTCCAGATCACTTCCATAAATTTGTACTCCGCTTCAAATAGTTTATATCCGTACATTGTTCCCCCTCCTCATTTCTCTCTTAATGCAGTAATTCCTATCAAAAGAAATAGGTTTATCGTGATAAACTTTATTATGAGTTTATCGCCATAAACCTATTCTGTCAAGTGATTTTAAAAAGATTAATCAGAGGCCAGCCTTTCCTCAGCGGCCTTAAGTACTTTTGCGGCAACAGTGCCTGCAACTTTACTTCCTGCTCCTCCGTTTTCAACAACTACGACAAAAGCAAGGGGGCAGTCCTGGCGATCCATAAAGCCTGCGAACCAGGCGTGCGGTGCTTTGTCGCCTCCCACCTGGGCGGTACCGGATTTTGCGCATAATTCCAGTCCCTGATAATTTTTTTCGCCGTATTCTTCGGTGACATTATTGCGCATCATTGCTTTGAGCGTATCCGCTGTCGTTTTATTGAGAATCCGTTTCTTCTCTGGCCCGAGATCTGGCAGAAGCTTAAGCACGCCGCCGTTTTTATCGATCAGTCTGGGGCTCACACGAACGCCTTGATTTGCGATGGATCCCATATATGCCATAAAGGTCAACGGATTTGCGGTATCGTTATACTGACCGATACCGGCCCACGCAAGGTCTCCGCCCTTTGCCCCTACTGTATTAATTTTCCCTTTGGCGGCTTTGATTCCGTCCATCTCAAGATTCCCATTAAAGCCTGCTTTTTCTGCATAGTTCTGGAGAGCATCTCCGCCAAGTTCCAGCGAGATTTCTGCAAATGCAATATTACAAGATACCGCAAGCGCTTGGCTCAACGTAACATCCCCATGTGGAGAAGGACAGGTCACCTTATCACCATCGATCAGCTTTTCACCCTCGCAATGAAAGACTCTGCTGCTGTAATCCGGCAGCTTATCAATTGCCGCAGCTGCGGTAACCAGCTTGAAGACCGATCCCGGTGTATATGCTGCGGAAATCAGCCGATTGAGATAGACCCCTTCATATTTTTCGGGATTCGCTGCAACATCAGGATGATTTTCAGGGTCAAAAGTTGGAGAACTGACCATGCATAAAAGCTCACCCGTTTTATAATTGTACACACCAACGGTCCCTTTTCTGCCCTTTAATGCCTGATAGGCTTCGGCGCAAAGCTCTGCATCCAGCGTAAGCTTGAGGTTTGAACCAAAGCTGTTATCATTGAACCGATATGCTCCGTTCACAGAACCCCATCCGGAAAGTCTGTCTCCAAAAGCAACCTGCACACTGGTCGCCACATTTCCGTAAGAATCTCCCGTGGTTTGCATCAATGCTTTTCTGACGGCTTCACTGCTGTGATAACGCTGCACTCCGTTCTCAGCCTTGTAAAGAATTTCTCCGTTCCTGTCCCGAATTTCCCCTGTGGTCAGGAGCTGGCCATTTTGAAAGAGGTGCTTATTGGTAGGATACTGGGCCCATGTGCGGGCATCCTTCACGTACCGGAAGGTGAACACTGTGAGTCCTAATAATAAAATCAACACCAAAAGAAGAAGCCCGAAAGCACGTTTTGTGAGTATTTTCATCCTTCCGTGCCTCCCTTCCCTTGAATTCCGTCTGTATCCTGTTTTGAGTTCTCTTCATCAAACCATCGTTCAAATTCGTCCCGCTCATCATATATGATCTGTGCCGTATCATCATATTCTGCAGCGGCTGCTGCTTCTGTACTGCTAAAATCTGGCCGAACCCTTTCATCCGCAGCCTTTATGAAGGCAAGGAGGGCCCAGCAGACCACCATGGAAGACCCTCCGTTGGATACGAAAGGTAGCGTCACCCCGGTAAGGGGCAGCAGATCCAGCGAACCGAAAACGTTTAAAATCGTCTGAATGATAAAGATGGACGCTGCACCGCAGGCTGAAATGGCATAGAAGGAAGACTTGCAATCCTTCATCAGATGTAATGCAAGAAGCGCAAGAAACACCACGATCAGAACCACCATCATAGCGATTAGAAAACCCCACTCTTCGCTGAGTATGCCAAACACCAAATCCGTATCCGAAGCAGCGATTCCCACCAGATATCCGTTGCCGCCCCCAAGTCCGACCAGTCCCCCGCTGGCTGCCGCGATTAACGTTCGGGTCTGCTGAAACCCGATGGTGTCCACATAATCCCAAACGTGACCCCAGGCTTGAAATCGGGACGCAATATAAGGAAGAAAAGAAACAACGGCAAAGGCGCCCAGCGCCGCTCCCGATGAGATCAGTGCAATGGTTCGGATATCTCCCGAGCGCATAAACGCTACCACCAGAAATGTTACAAAAAATATGACGGAAGTTCCCAGATCACGCATTAGAATCAAGGCAGCAATGCACGCCCCGGAAAAACCGATAAAAGCGGTCAGATTTCTCGTTGTCAGCAATTTATCCAAGGTAGCTGTCCCTGCAAGAACAAAGGCTACCTTTACAAATTCCATCGGTTGAATGGTAATAAAGCCTAGATTGATCCAGTTTCGCGCTCCAAATCTGGCTTCGCCCAGAGTCAGATTGAGTAAGATCAACACCACTGAGCACGCAACAAGAACATATTTTAGCTTTCTTCCCATTCCGGGATCTCTGATTAATATTTGGATTGCACTATAAGAAACCAGCCCCAGCAGTATGGCAGCCAACTGCTTATAAAGCTGCTCCGGTGCTGCCGCAGCCACCACAAAGAGATTCATCCCGCAGAGAAAATAAATCAGCAGCTCTAGTTCCGTATATTTTCTTGAGAATTTCCGCAGCAGGAAATAATAGACACATTCGGCAAGCATATAAACACAAAAGGTATTGGCAGCTTTTAAAGCCCATTCGCCACCGATGGAAAGGCAAAGTTGAATGCCTCCAAGAAATTGAAAGGCAAGAATCAGCAGCAGCGTTTTCCCTGATGTGAACCCCTGTCCCAGCTTGAGAAGCCAATGAAACCTGTCTTCCTTTTTCAAGGATTCGCAGTTTTCATCCCCTGGCAGAAACAAAAAATCCGCTCCGGAAAGAGAGATGGTGTCACCGATTTGAACGCCGCCCGTTTTCTCGACTTTCGTTCCATTTACCAAAACGCCGCCGGTAGACTCAAGATCCGTAATGCGCCAGCCCTCTTCCCCATAGGAAAGAACCGCATGGCTTCTTGATACAAAGGGAAGATTAATCACAATATCCGAGAGCTTGCTTCTTCCAATGGAATTTTCCCAGTGCCTTACAGCAATACGGTAGCCTCCCTTGATTTCGAGAAATCCCCAGATCCGGCTCGATATGCCACCCTGCAGCAGCGGAAGGACACAGCGAAGAAATATGGTGATCGCCAAGACCGGAAAAATCCAACGCACGAAAAAAGTATAGAATTCAACGAATTCTATTGGATCTGCAAAATATCCTTCCACGGCTACTTTCATCCCATCATGCCAGGCTGAAACGTTTCCAAGCCATTCCAAAACGCTTCCAAACCATGCAGATATACTTCCAAGCCATTCCGTAATACGTTCCATCATCGATGCAGCGCTGACAGTCAATCCGTAAACGCTGCCCATAAAACTATCCATACCTTTCCCTTATCAAGCTCAAATTATGATAACGCTCCTGAGCTTTTAACCTTTTTATTTTGTAGCATTTTGCGGGCCGCTCACTGCTGAGAACCCGCATATGGAAATTCAGACAAGTTAATGCCTAGTTATTAAAATACGCTGTACTTGATTATGAGACCGG
>JAQSXD010000411.1 GCA_029266295.1 Bacillota bacterium
TGCTTATAACCACAAACGCCTTGCTAATCAAGCAGCTGTTCCACAAACGCAGCGGCTTCTCCTAATGTCTTGCATCGGGTAAATCCCATATAGGGGATTTCAACATCGTAAATATCTTCTAAGAATGTTGTGATCTGAGAAATATGAGCGGACTTTGCCTTGACTTCCGTAAAAGTTGTGTCACCGTTAAGGCTCTCTTTGTTTCTGCCCCAAAGGTAGGCTCCGCGTTCCATAATCTTTTCCAGAATTTCGTCTTTCATCTTAATTACTCCTTTTTCATACTATCGATAGATATACTCGCCGTCTTTGTAGCGCGGGGGAATAACCGGAATCTGAAGATAGGAATCATACTTACCGCCGCAATAAACCAGGTGGCGGCCTTTATTGTCGGTATCCCACATGAGCGGTTCAAACCAGTTTTCCCTTATGTAACGTCCTGCAATCTGCACACGAAGCTTCTGTCCTTTATGCCAGATCCTGCTGGTGGGATTTATCTCAATTTCAACCGGTACGATTTGTCCCGGCTCCAGTTTTTCATCTTCATCATGTGCCTGGACCGGACAATAATCGGTGCTGAGCTTCTCATCCAGCTTGCGGCGTGAAACTCTCATTTTTCCCCATGATCCCGGATGCGGTTCGCCAAAAATGGTAATTGGCAGCCATTTACCCGTGGTACTTAGTTTCTGTATGTTGATAAACAGATCCATATCATGATAGCTTTCTGCCGCAACCCATAAATGCAGCTTAAGGTAGCCGGTCAGCTCCGTTTCCTCTTCAAAGGTATAATCGAAGGAAATCTCTTCATCCGCACTTTCATAAGCTGCCATTGCCGTTTCAGCAATGGGTTCCGGACTCATCGACATGTGGGAGGCATCAAGATACATCTTTTCATATTTGGTACGCTTCAAAGGGAATGCATCTTCCGGACGATTTTTCTGATAAAGATAGTCGAAGGCATCCTGTACCTCGATCCGTACTTTGGGAGTGAGTTCCCATCCGTTTCGTTCCAGTTTCAGATACCGTGCAAAAAACAGTTCAAGATCCCGCAGATATTCATTGCTGTAAGCATCTGGCCATTCGAAATCCCGATGGGCCCGAAGCCACTTCTTTCCGGACTTAATCTTTCGAAATCCATTGATAGAACCTCTCAGGTGGAAATGGTTCCAGCATGCTGTAACATATACTGGAATCCGTATGTTTTCCCATATCGGATCTTTATCCTTCCAGTAGGTGCAATTAATAAAAGGATATCGTTCCAGATTTTTTACCGTATCGTCGATATAATTTGGACCGACTGCTTCACGCATGACCAAATTAACAAATGACGCAGCGGGAATTCCTCCTTCACACAGCGATTCTCGATACATATCACTGGTTCCTTCCCACGGTGCCATACAGGTAAGATGCGGAGGGCACTGTGATGCGATTCGCCACTGAGTCATTGCGACACAACTATTGCCTGCCAGAGCGCATCGTCCGTTGCACCACGGCTGCACAGCAGCCCACTCAATAAAGTCATAACCGTCACGACCCTCCTGCGTGCCAAACTGCATAAAATCACCCTCTGAATGCCCTATGCCCCTGGGGTCCACATTGGCCACCGCATAGCCGTGGCGGCACCAATAGCCGGGGTCCGGACTTTCAAATTTTGACATATTGGATACGGTTTGAGGAGGCACTCCCATGATCTGCCACTCACTCTGTCCATCGAAAGGACGTTTCCCATAAAAGCTCCAGCTAATAATCAAAGGTACCTTAGCCTCGCCTTCCGGTTTGTAAATATCTACGTAAATCGTTACCCCGTCTCTCATCGTTACAGGAATGTCCTGCATGCATACAATACCTTCTTCTGCGATATAGGTGCGGGTATTCAGCGGAGAAAGATAATTGAAGCGCTCCCTCTCCTCAGGCGTCATTGCATCCAGCTCCTCCTGGGTAGCGGGTCTCAGCATTTCACGCATGGCTACATCGGCTTTTTCACCATTCATTTCAATCGTCTTAACAATGTGCTTTGTATCCGTCATCTTTTATACTCCTAACAGGTTTATTTCTTCGTCTTGAAGCTTTGATAATAATATGTCATAATGAACTCATACGAATTGCTTCTCTTTCTATTTCATTGTAATAATAAAATCAAAGGAATACAGAACACCTCTGTACAAAATGTTCATTTTTAACACATTTTGTTGTATTGTTCAGTTAAGTTTTCATCAAAGGAGGCTCCTGCAATGGACGAGAAACGAATTCATGGGATTACTGACGGCAAAACAAAAAAGAGCATGCGAACGCAGGCTCGAATTATCAGCTCGTATCTCGATTTAATGCAGGAAAAGCATTTTGAAAAAATTACGGTTAAGGAATTGGTTTTAAAAATCAACATTACCCGTGGAACATTTTATCTGTACTTCAATGATATCTATGAGCTGCAGCAACATATCGAAACCGTTTTGCTGGAGTCTTTTCAACAGTTCTGCTTGAGTGATAAAGAATTGTTTGACAATCCAAAGGGGATCTACTCCGACTGGGGATTTTCTCTTAATGCACCGCCTGCACTGAGCCGCTGGTTTGAATATTGCGACCTAAATAAAAAAACGCTGCAAGTACTTTTAGGACCCAATGGAGATCCTTACTTTATTGTCAAACTTAGAAAGCTTCTTTGGAACTATGTGAACAAATTAATGGACAGCGACCATATGCCTCACGACCCGCAGCGTGAGTATTTTCTCATGACTTTTGTTGAGCTTAACCTGTTGCTGGCACGTCAGTGGCTGAATGAAAAATCGGAGAGTTCTCTTACCATGGAAAATCTGACCGTAATCCTGAACACGATGCGGGTGGGCGCAAACTGTTTGAGCCATTATCATGTGGAGACCAATGGGCAGGCTAAGGCTTAACCCCGCATCTATTCAGCATCAATTACCTGATTGTCTCCAAAGCCTCCCCTTTTATGGCTCTATGTCAGATGTTGTGGCAGAGCTTAAGTAGACGGCTAATTTTAGTCGTCTTTACTCAATAATCCTTATTATAATTAACCAATCAACCAGATATTACCTGATTTTTTCACATACCCTGATGATTTGCATCTATGATCTCCTTCAATTTTACATTTTGGTTGATAAACCTGGCCTGGCTTCTCTCGGATTTCAAGTGGATTGCATTCTGAGGGCAATGATGAATACAAGCAAAACAAACTTCACATTGATGGGAAAACTCGGGCTTCTCGTTAACATAGATATTGTTAACTGGACAAACTTTCGCACAGATTTTGCAACCATTGCACTTATCGTTTACCTGAAACCGTTTATATGCAAAGTTATAACTAAGACGGTCAGCCAAACGTCGGCCATATTTCGATATGACGTCTGAGGGAATTCCTTTTCTGGTAAGATGATTCTTTCTGGCGCGAATATCCGCCCCTATTTGCCGGAGCCGTTCTTCAATCTCTTTCGGGTTCTTATTTTTTATTTCGTCCTCAATTTTAAAAGTGAGCAGAAAGTT
>JAQSXD010000412.1 GCA_029266295.1 Bacillota bacterium
GCATTCACTAGTATGAGCAGTGCAAGAAATAAAAGTTGAACCGTTAATGATATACTCGGGTCAGGATCTGGCATTAAAAATTTCCTCCTTAATTGTAAACACTCCGGCTGGGCCCTATTGCCTCAGTCAGAGAAAATGTTTTCTGCTGCAATTTGCAGCCAAAATACACTTATTCAATATATTATACCACTTTATTTGGGTTTCCGTAACATAAATTTTTCCGAAACAGGCTTATTCATCCTGATTTTAATGATTTGCTGCGGATGAGGTGCTGCCTCAATGGGTTGATTTTCCTCGTCCAGAAGCATTTCGATCTTCTGCGTAAAATAATCAGTAAAAGGACCGAAAACTTCGATCTCATCACCAAGGCGCATCTTGTTTCGCTGCTCTATAACAGCAATACCCGTCTCAGCGTCATAACTTTTCACAAGGCCGACAAAGGTATAATCCCTGGTATAGGCACTGGTTAGATAATTCTGATCCTTGTTGGTGGGCTGATTGTAATAGAAGCCGGTGGTAAACTCTCTGTGGCTTACTTTCTTCAGTTCTTTCAGCCATTCAGGGTTAAATACATACCCTTCCGGATCAGCATAGTAAGCATCGATTGCTCTCCGATATGCTCCCACTACTGTGGCCACATAAAAAATACTTTTCATCCTGCCTTCTATTTTCAAGGAAGCTAAACCGGAATCAATGAGATCCGGAATATGTTCAATCATGCAAAGATCTCTGGAATTCATAATATAGGTTCCACGCTCGTCCTCTTCCACAGGAAAATATTCGCCGGGCCGTTGTTCTTCAACGAGATGGTATTTCCAGCGGCAAGGATGAGCGCACTCTCCCCGGTTCGCATCCCGTTCGATCATAAAATTGCTGAGCAGGCAGCGTCCCGAATAGGAGATGCACATGGCGCCCTGAATAAAGGATTCCAGTTCCATATCTTCCGGAAGTTTTTCACGAAGCTCCCGGATTTCACCGAAGGTAAGTTCCCTTGCAAGCACGATTCTCTTTACACCCTGCTGGCGCCAGAATTCTGCGGTTCTGTAGTTCGTCATATTGGCCTGGGTGCTGAGATGGATTTCCGCTTCCGGTATTACAGCTCGGATGACCATCATCACTCCGGGGTCTGATACAATAAACGCATCAATGGGAATTTCCCTGATGCTGTGTAAATATTGTTCCAGCTCGGCAATATCCTCGTTGTGAGCAAAGATATTCACGGTCATATGGACTTTTTTCCCTCTGGCATGGGCGTAAGCGACACCTTCTTTAATTTCCTCAACGGTGAAGTTTTTGGCTCCGGAGCGAAGACCGAACATCTCTCCTCCAAAGTACACCGCATCAGCACCATAATCCACTGCAATCTTTAGCTTCTCCAAATCACCGGCAGGAGCAAGCAGTTCAACTTTTTTCATATTCATTATTTGTACCAATTGACAGTATTACACATGGTTTAACAAATATAAAGCTGCACACTCGCTGTGACAGCTTGAAACAGGTCTTTCTGTCAATGATAACAATATCTCCTTTATTATTATTTATCCGTTCCTGAGCACACTCAACGCTACACCATCCCCGATGGGAATCAGTGTCGTATCCGCAAGCGCTGACTCTGATATGGTTTTAATGTAATCTCGCATCTGTCTGACACTCGTCATCTGTCTCCGTTTTGTAACAAATTCATCGGAAGCAGTTCTGGCTTTCAGCAGAATATTATCGGAAACGATGACAGCATCTCTTCTGCAGAGAGGAAGGCTTCCGTTCCAGAAAATTTTATAGTGGCTCTTGGCAGCATCGATGAAAACCATATCAAAGCCCTGTGTTTCCACATCATCGAGGGTCTCATTCAGTACCGTAAGGCTCTCTGCCGCATCTCCGAGACGAATCTCGATCCGATCCTCCATCTGAAATCTCTTTACATTCTCGTTGGCTGTGTGAACCATATCTTCTCTCACTTCGAGACTAATGATTTTCGTATTTGGAAGCAGTGATGCAAAACAGATTGCAGAATATCCCACAGCAGTGCCAATTTCCAGAATGCGCATTGGTTTTCTGATCCGAAGCAGATTCAAAAGCAGCATTTCCGTATCCCTGGTAATGATGGGGACGAAAGCTTCCTCTGCTGATTCTCTTAATTTCATCAGGTTTTCATTGAGTGGTCTGTAATAGCTGTCTATATATTCCGTGACCTTATCATTAACAAATTTCATGGATCTCCTTTACTTCGTTCTTTCCAATGCCGTCTAGCAAGAGCACCTCTTTGGCACCGAATCCTTACAGGTCTCAGTACTGCATCGACAGTACAGCGTATACACTGTACTAGTTAATATATTTTTTCTTATCCTTTAAGAATTGATCGTAGGTTTCGGAAAATGCATGGGATCCGTCACCCTTCGCCAGGAAATACAGGTACTTCGTCTCAGCGGGGTAAAGGGCTGCTTTAATGGAGTCTGCACCGGGCGATGCGATTGGCCCAGGAGGCAAACCAGCATTGAGGTACGTATTATATGGAGATTCAATCTGGGTGTCCTTGATGCTCAGAACCGGTTTTTGTTCACCCAGAATATACTGCACTGTTGCGCAGGATTGAAGCGGCATACTGATCTTCAATCGATTGTAAAATACGCTGGAGATGATCGGCCGATCCGCAGGTACCTGTGCTTCCCGCTCGATAATGGATGCAAGAATGATCACTTCTCTCACGCTCATGCCAAGTTCTTTTGCCCGCTGATAATACTCTTCGGTAAAAACTTTATCAAACTGAGAAAGCATCTTATCGATGATGTCATGCTCGTCAGCCGTTGTATAGATATCATACGTTTCAGGGAATAAAAATCCTTCCAGGCGATCCGCTCCGGCAGGAGCATCCGCTAGGAATTTATAATCAAACTGGCCGGACTCAATCTCCTTTTTAAAAACATCGGCATTAACCAGACCTTCTGAAGTCAGCTTTTCTGTGGTACGTCTGATATCATATCCTTCGGGTATGGTGAAGCGAACAGTGTTTGCCTTTCCTGTTAGAAGCACTTTCATGATGTCCGCCATAGACATACTGGGGGAAAGACTGTACTCTCCCGCTTTATATTTGCCGTCAAAGCCCCTGGTTTTTGATTGTATTCTAAAAACACCCTCGCTTCTGATCAGATTGCTGTCAGCCAGAATGCTGGCAATCCCTCCGGTTCCTGTTCCGTTTGGAATGATTACCGTAACCGCCTCCTGGCTGGCAGGATTCACCGGATCGCTCTGTTTGTTCAGATAGACGGAGAAGAATGCCGCAGCTGCCAGCAATACTGTCGCTGTCAGAATTACGACACTGAAAATTAATCGTTTCTTGTTCTTTATCTTATTACGTCTCTTGCCCATATATTGCCCCCACAAATGGTTCAGACAGGCTGCCTTCCAAAATTGTCCTGCATCCGCTGGCGGATGCTGATGTCATCTTGTCCAGTACAGCCATCAAAAAAATTTCGC
>JAQSXD010000413.1 GCA_029266295.1 Bacillota bacterium
CTTCTTTGGATAAAATCCAGTACCGGCTCCCCGAAGCCGCAGAATCCCGGAGATAATGAATCATTCGCTGTTCCCACGCAAGAGATGCAGGTTCACTACCCCCGTTTGCGCCTGAAAACAAGACCGCCTGCTGCACCAAAAGAAGCTGCTCCTCCCCGTAATGCCCCAGCATGATTTCCTGCTCCCGATGACCTTCATATCCGATGAAAAGAAGCATACCCAAAGAGAAAAGGATCACAAATACAATCCTCTTCCCGTTGGAATTAGGCGATTTAAAAAGGTACTCCATCCATTTGCTCCTTCTTTCATTCTATTCGTACCGGAAAATACAAAGGCGTGATAAACCTAGCAGACGTATTACCGCGCTTACGGCTCTGCAGATCGATTCACCGCTTTTCTTAGCAATACCAGCCAGGAATAAGGCACTGCCAAAACCCTTCGGACAGAAGCGGATACTTTGATTCTTTCTTCCGTCAAATTCATGGTTTTCCAGCTGCTCTCAGTCTCGATGCTGTTGATAATTCCCGCAAACCTGATCCAAAATACAAGGAAGTTATAAAAGGGTAGCAGTGCTACCAGTCCTCCCAGGCCGATATAATAGCGCCGTAGCCGGTCAAACCCCCCGAGATAGCCGATGATGGTCAGATAATATAAATAGGCTGTCAGCACATACAAAAAGAAAATCAGCCCAACGGAAAATAAGATCAGTACCATAGAATAATTCTTAAAGGCAAGACAGCCTAAAGCGAAATACCAGATCATCCTTGGAAAGGCGAAGGTATGGTCGTACAGGAGCGTTCTGATCATCGGCCTTCCGGGAATGGACTTTCCGCTATGCGAAAATAAATTAGATACCTCCAGTTCACCGCGCTGCCATCGCTGCCGTTGGGTGTAAAGCTCATTGAACCCGTGGATGGGCTCTGACAGAAAGATCGCATTCTCGCATAGATGCACCCTTTGCTTCAAAAGCAGCTTCACCTGAAAGGTAAGCTGGGTATCTTCAGAAACAGTTCCTGTATGATACAGCTGTGATTTTAAGATTGTGGACTTTCGAAACGCAGAAAAAGCACCGGAAAGGGTATAAATCATATTCAGTTCCGAGTCATAATTTCTTCCAGCCAAAAATGCCTGTGCATATTCAAGAAACTCCAATCTTCGCAGCAGCCTGCTGCTCCGCTGGTCGGTCTCCTCCACAAGTTCGCAATCCGTCAGGATGACCCCTGTCATACAATGAATATCGGGATTCTCCTCAAACCGCCGGACGAGGTTACCCAGCGCATCCGATTGGAGCCGGCCGTCACTGTCAATATGGATGATATATTTCCCCTCGCTGTTGAACAACGCTAGATTTAATGCCTTGGACTTTCCCTGCTTTGCACTGAGCCACTGAATCATCAACTCTGGGAATTCCTTCTGACATTGCTGAAACACAAGAAAACTGTCATCGTACCCTTGATTGTGAACCAGCAGAATACGGATCAGGTGTTTCGGATAGGCTGAACCATCGATGGAAGCTATACATGCTCGCAGGGTCTTCGCTGAATTGTAGACCGGTATGATGATACAGATCTCAGGATAATAGCCCTGTTCCTTCGCCTCACTGCCGAAAATCATCTTCTTGATCAGAATGAGAACACCGCCCAGTGACGGGATAATCTCCAAAAGCAGAGGAATAATGATCCAGGCCATCCAAAAAACAATGGGACTGACAAGATAATCAACGATGCTCATAACGAAATCCCCCTACCTTTTGACGAATGATCTGGGCCCTTGTAAATACATAAAAATACAGCAATACCGATAAACCATAGAAAACAAGCCTTCCGATTACCGTATGGGCAAGATAAAAGATATCATTTCCAAAGAAATAAATTAAAATGCAAATCAGGTGGATCCTAAGGACATTGGCAGCAAAAATCCATAAAACACCACAAATGCTCACCATGAGTTTTTCAGTAAACCGGTATACCGGAAAGAACCAAAGCAGTGACAAAAATACCAAAATCTCAATCACTCCTGAACATTCATAATCCACCGACAGCGATATGGAGGAAGTCTTGCTCTCAATCAATAAAATACCGTACTCGAAATACGAGGAATAGGTATGCGTCCATTCTCCAAGCAAGCCGGCAGCGGAGGAAACGTAGCGTGACAGGTAAACCGTTAATACAGGCTCAACAAGAGTCATAAGCAGGAGAAACAAGCCCACGCAGCCCCACAGAAACTTCCAGAATCTCAGCCTGGCATGGTGAAGGGCAGTAAGGCCAGCGAGCCACAAAAAGCTACAGAGCAGAATTCCTACAACTGGCCCTGTGGAAGTACCCACAGAGATCAGTGCCAGCTGGCGTACAATAAGGTTTGGACACCACATCTCGATCTTACACACCGTATCCAGATTCAGCCCTGGATTTTTCAGCTGGAATGCAGTCATAGGAAGCTTCATCTCAAATTCATCCTGTTCCTGAGGGCCGCCTATATACAAGCAGGCCTGTGATCCTGCCACTTCTCGGTTGTCGTACATACTTCCGTCATTTTTGTATTTTACATATACGGCCTGGATCCCAAGAGGCGCATTACCGTTTGGAAAAGACCTGCCGTTTGCATCAAGAATGTTGACGTTCAGCCGATACCGATCATTGATTTGAAAATAGTACTCATTTCCATTGAAAGAATATTTCCACCCATTTAACATTTTAATGTGTAGGTAGACATATTCCCCATCACAGAACAAGGACGCATAATGATAGTTTTTCTGGTTTTTGGGTTGACTGCTGACATAATTGATAACGTAAGAATGAGGCTTGTCCTCCCAATCGTCAAAATATCCATCGATGACGATATTGCCGTAGCCCCCAGCCCCGTCCAGGGCGTAAGCCGTCTGAGCGCCTACTCCCATGTTTAATGCCGCCGTCAAAAACAGCAACGACAACGGCAACAGCATAAATCGCATCAACTTCTGCATCAGCACCGGACCACCATATCCAATGATTCTGTTCTTAATCCTGCTGTTGAGTCTCTTCATATTTCCCTTCATTTCTCACCTCTGAAAATCACTAACCAGATAAACCCGGAGATATGGGAGCAGATACGATATATACCCGCAGCGGAGTTTCGCTGATTTCCAGTGTGGTAAGGGCTAGACCCTTACCTTGTAAGACTGTCCACAGTTCCTCAAAAAAAAGATCCCCCAGATGCTCCACCGTCGGAAGCAAGCCACTAAACTTCACCAATTCATTCAGATACTTTTTATCGTATTCCTCCAAATAGTGATGCACCGTTTCATCCAGCTTCGGATATGATAGAAATATGTCTGTTGATGGGTGCTCAATCATCAGCGTGAGTTCAAGGGTATGGCCATGCCTGTCTACCTCCCCATCTCCTAAATTGTGTTCAATGTTGATGCGGTAGCTGTTTTTATACCATCGATTCATTTTATTTCCTTCTCAAATTTCCACCAGACATCCGGCGTT
>JAQSXD010000414.1 GCA_029266295.1 Bacillota bacterium
CTGTCCCTTTTGCACAAGGGACGCAGCAAGCCCTAAAATTGCAAGCATGCTGATACCCGATACTGCCTGCAGAAGCGCGCCTTCTGTTCCAAGCCGTTTTCCGTAACGAAGCTGGCTGTCATACAGCTTCTGCATATAGTTCCGGTTTTTCTTCCGATACGCCGCCACCTGAGTGAGCATGAGAATTTCACGCATCCCCTGTACGCCTTCTACTGTAATGGAATTGGCTTCACCAAGATCATCCCGTACCAGCTTCCCCTGCTGGCTGGCGCTCCGTCTCATAAGAAAGGGGATGCAGAGTAGCAGTAACAGAAATGCCAGCAGAACCAAGGGAAAGGAAACGTGCAGCGTACCCAGCAGGCATAGCAAGATAGCCGGTACAAGTACCGCAACCATGAGGCTGCCAAAGGTATGGGCAAAAAACCATTCCAATACCTCAACGTCACTCATCAATGTCGATGCGAGCTGGCCCGAACGCATTCCCAGCAGAATGGCCGGAGAAACTCTTTCGATGGATGCAAGCAGCTTGACGCGAAAATCCGCCAACACGCGGAAGGCAATTTCATGAGCGAGCCACATCTCAGCGAAATAGAAGACTGCACGCAGCAGTACAAGAACACCTAACGCCGCCATCAGAGGCTTGACATGATCCTGAAGCGTACCGGTCAACGCCAAGCCAACAATATATGCGCAGCTTACTGAAACAAAAATTGTTGCAAGATGATTCAGGATGCCGCAAAACACAGTAATTGTCATGCGAAAGGCATACTTTTTAAGCTTTCCTGCGAGCTTTAAAACGTTGGCCATACGATATTCGTTTTCATGATTTGTCTGAGCATTCATATCAGTCTCCCCGCACGTTGCTGTATTTTAATTAAATTCGCGTACTCACCGTTTTGTTCAAGCAATTCTCCATGGGTTCCCTGCTCCCATAAGCGCCCCTCATTGAGAACAAAGATGCGATCTGCCGCAGCGATCGTGGACAACCTGTGTGCGATAATAATCGTTGTACGATTTTTCATCAAAGCAGATAAAGATTGCTGAATCAGTCGTTCACTCTCTACATCCACGCTGGAAGTTGCCTCGTCCAAAATGAGAATCGGGGCATTTTTCAGTATTGCTCTTGCAATCGCCACCCGCTGGCGTTCCCCGCCGGATAGGCTTGCTCCCCGCTCACCCACCATGGTCTGATATCCGTCTGGAAGTTCTTGAATGAAGGAATGGACATTGGCAGCCTTGGTCGCGGCTATGATTTCCTCCATGGTGGCTGTTGGCTTGGCCATGCGCAGATTTTCCTCCATGGTGCCGTAAAACAGATAGGTTTCCTGAAATACAACAGCAATCTTACTTCTAAGGTATTCCAATGTAAAATCGCGGACATCGATGCCGTCAATCAGGATTCTTCCGCTGTTGACATCGAAAAACCGCAACAGCAGATTCACAATCGTTGATTTTCCGGACCCGGATTTTCCCACAATCGCAGTGGTTTTTCCCCGTGGAATTTGGATCTGGATTTCAGAAAGCGCCGGTGCAGCTTCTTCGCTGTATCGGAAGGTCACCTCTTTCAGTTCAATGTCCGGCGGTATGTTTTTCATATGATCTGTCTCTTTTTCCGGCTTCTGTTCCAACACCATCGGCGCGTCCAAAACCGCAAATAACTGATTTGCCACAGATAATCCCAGATAGCTTGCATGCCAATAACTGTTCAAATCAGTCAAAGGACGCATGCATTCTCCTGCAAGAAATAAGATGATCAAAAGCTCTTGTGCGGATAGCATACCCAAAGAGGTGTGCCATGCTGCCACAGCCACAGAAACAGAAGTCCCCACAACACTCAGTAAAATAATCAAGGCGGAATCTGCTAAGGAGATTCCTGTATTGCGAATGGACTCGTTTGCAAAATCATCCGAATCTGCTTTCAGTTGTTTCAGCGTTTTCTTTTCGGCATGAAAGGCCTTCAGTGTATTCATTCCCTGCATCGCTTCTATGTACTGTGCGTTCAAGTGGGCATAGGACTGCCAATATTCAATCATCACACGGGAAACTGCGGGCATAAAAAAATGAGGGACGATAATCGACAATACAGCAGAGCTAAAAATCATCAGACCGACAGTTTGATCCAATGAGAAGATGTAGCAGATCACTGCCGTGGCCGATAAAAACACAACTGCCGTCTGGGGAATGTAATTGACTAGGAATGCTTCAAAGGATTCTACTCCGTCGGTAATCAACGATTGTACATTTCCGCTTCTTCTGGTGTTTTGGTAAGCAGGGCCAAGCTTCATCAATTGATCAAGCAATTCTGTTCGAATTGCCCCTTTGACCTTTGCAGACATTTGTTTCGAATAGCCCTCGTTATATCGGGAAAGAAATGCTCTTGCCAAAATTGAAATCAAAGCTCCTGCAAGATAGCTTAAGATCGTCTCATTACCTTTGTTATGCAACACAGCAGCAACAACGCCAGCTACCATGAAAGCCTGAAAAAATCCGCAGGATACTGACATAATTCCGATAAGTATCTTTCCCGCTGCATCTCGTTTGAAATTCTTTAGAAACCGTACCAGGCGCATGTATTTAATCATATGTAATTTGCCTCATTCTCCTATTTTTCTCCTGCGACCATAAACGGACGGTGAAAATCCCATAATTCAAGATCTCTCTCCTCCATCGTCAGACGGCTGACCCCCATATCTGCGAACACCCTTGTCATACCAAACTGAAGCATAATGTTCAGATCCCACTGAGGCCTGACTTTGTCGCTCATAAAAAGGTTTTTGCTGAGTGCATCACCCTCTGCCTGATCCTTATGCTCGTGAATCCTACGTCCATATTTCTGATGAATCTCCTCTTCTTTCTTCTGATAAGCAAGATTTCTCTCCTCGTCATAAAGATGAAGATACCAGCAGGCGTCAAAGATCAACATTCTGCCGCCGGGACGCAGTACCCTGTACCATTCTTGATATGCTTTTTCCGGATCATCCAGCGTCCATGTTAGATTTCGGCAGATCAAAAGATCAAAGCTCTCATCAGCAAATGCCATGTCATGGCAATCCATTGTCAATAAGGTTGCCTTCACATTTTCACTCTCTGCATTTTTGGCTGCGCACGCAACCATATTTTCCGTAAGATCGATTCCGGTTACATCGTGTCCTTCTTCACCCAAAATAATCGGGAAAAACCCCGGGCCTGTCCCGATATCGAGAATCTTCAGTTTACGGTTTGTAACAGCAGCAGGTGCATTTTCGAGGATTATTTTTTTCCAGATCCGTCTCAGATCATTTTTTAGTTCCTCCTGAATTCCCTCACTGTAAGTCTGGGCTTCTCCCTCCCAGTAATTCTTGATTCGATCTTCTAAAATCATAGCGTAACTCCTTTCTTAACAAAAAAAAATACCATGGGGACATAAACCAGTTTCTGCTGGCTTTATGCACCTTCATGGTATCCAATCACAGTAGTTCATTATAGA
>JAQSXD010000415.1 GCA_029266295.1 Bacillota bacterium
TGAGTATAGCTGACTATGTACGGCAGGAAAAGATGAACCATGCACTGCGTTTGTTATGGCATGATGAGATGAGTATCCAAAATATCAGTTCACTTCTGGGATATGCGAGGCCTAGCAAGTTTACGGAGGCATTTAAAAAAATTCATGGCTTGACGCCCAGGCAGGTGAGGCAGTCGTTTAATTTATAGCAATGGTTCGTGACCAAAAGAAAAAGACGCAAAGGCTTTTTGAGCTTCCTTTGCGTCGTCAAAATCAATTCCGTATTAAGTAGTCGAATGCGCCTAGTGCCGCATTCGCACCGGACCCCATAGCAATAATAATCTGCTTATAAGGGGTATTTGTGCAGTCTCCTGCAGCAAACACTCCCGGCACATTGGTCGCACCGTGGCTGTCTACAATGATCTCACCAAAGCGGTTGCGTTCTACCGTGCCATCCAGCCAATCGGTATTCGGAATAAGACCGATTAGGATAAATACCCCCTGAAGTTTCAGATGATGTACGTCTCCTGTGCTGCGATCAATATAAGAAAGGCCATTGACCTTATCCGTACCGGTGATTTCTTTCGTTTGAACATTTTTCAAAACCGTCACATTCGGCAAACTGTAAAGACGTTGCTGCAACACAACATCAGCTTTCAGTTCCGGTAAAAATTCCAGCACAGTCACATGCTCCACAATACCGGCCAGATCAATTGCCGCCTCAATACCAGAGTTGCCTCCGCCAATAACGGCCACAGGTTTTCCTTTAAATACAGGACCATCGCAATGGGGGCAGTAAGCCACACCTTTATTTTTAAACTCGGCTTCTCCCGGTACGCCAATATTGCGCCAGCGAGCTCCTGTAGAAAGAATGACTGCTTTGCTCTTTAAGACAGCACCACTTTCCAATTCAACTTCGATCAGCTCTTTCTTCTCCAAGCGTCTGCCGCGCTGCAGCTTCATTACATCAATCGGGTATTCTTTCACATGCTCCTCAAGATTTGCCGCCAGTTTAGGACCTTCTGTATATCTTACCGTGATGAAGTTTTCAATTCCAAGGGTATCCTTAACCTGACCGCCAAACCGTTCGGCAGCAATCCCGGTACGAAGTCCTTTTCTTGCCGCATAAATAGCCGCGCTGGCTCCAGCCGGGCCGCCTCCCACAACAAGAATATCGAAGGGCTCTTTTTCTTCTAAATCGGAGACATCAGAGCTATCACTGAGTTTGGCAAGTATTTCCTCGACATCCATACGACCGCTGCTAAAAAATTCACCATTCAGATAAACTGAAGGCACCGCCATAATCTCTTTGGTCTGCACTTCTTCTTGAAAAGCAGCACCATCGACCATGGTATGCGTAATGTCCGGATGAAGGACACTCATAAGATTCAGAGCTTGGACAACCTCTGGGCAATTATGGCAGCTCAAGTTGATATAGGTTTCAAAATGATACTTACCCTTAATCGCTTTAATCTGATCGATTATTTTTGGCTCAACCTTTGGCGCTCTGCCGCTGACTTGCAGCAAAGCCAAAACCAAAGAGTTAAACTCATGTCCCAAAGGAATGCCAGCGAAGGTTATTCCACTATCTTCTCCTGCGCGATGGATACTGAAACTCGGTGTTCTTGGCAGCTTTGTTTTCTCGATTGCGATCATGGGAGACATAGAGGCGATTTCATCGACCAGAGCAATCATGTCACTAGATATAGTATCGCTGCCTGCACTAACTTTAATCAGCACATCGCCTTCCATCAACTGAAGATATTGAGATAATTGTTCTTTTATATCCTGATCTAGTAACATTGAATCCACCTCTTAAATCTTCCCTACAAGATCCAGGCTTGGTTTCAGTGTGGCAGAACCTTCCTTCCATCTAGCCGGGCAAACCTCGCCAGGATTTTTCCGAATGTATTGTGCGGCTTTAATTTTATTAACCAATGTGCTTGCATCACGACCGATGCCGCCTGCATTGATTTCAACTGCCTGCACGATGCCATCAGGGTCGATTATGAATGTCCCGCGATCAGCAAGACCGTTCTCTTCAATCAGCACTTCGAAGTTTCTTGACAACGTATGAGAAGGATCACCAATCATTATGTAGGTGATTTTTTTTATGGTTTCCGAACTGTCATGCCAGGCTTTATGGGTAAAATGAGTGTCCGTGGAAACAGAATATACTTCCACACCCAGTTCTTTTAGAGTAGCGTATTGATTTTGCAAATCCTCAAGCTCTGTCGGGCACACAAATGTAAAATCTGCCGGATAGAATAAGACTACGCTCCATTTGCCTTTGAAAGCCTCTTCTGTAACTTCAACAAACTTTCCATTGTGATAAGCCTGCGCTTTAAACGGTTTTACTTCTGTTCCAATTAATGACATAATAAATTACCTCCAAATATAAATTTTAACTAATAATTAATGCTTGGTTGATAAATTCAACTAAACGATAATTATTATCTCTTGATTCATATTATCTTATTTAATTCATTAAATGTCAATAGTCAAAATGAAAAAAATTTATAAATTAAAATTACGAAAGCAAAAACACCCGGTCTTGACCAATGAAGCGTTTTGGGCGGGTGATAAAAAGTTAGAGCAGGTGAAGCTGATGAATGAAAAGAAGTGGACGATTGGTGAAATGGCCAAACTGTTTGACCTATCAACTGATACTCTGCGTTATTATGAAAAAGCAGGGCTGCTGTCTTCCAATAAAAAGGCAGAGAATGGCTACCGATATTATTCTTATGATGATCTGGTCATTCTTATTGATATTCTGTTTTTTCGCAACATGGATGTGGCAGTTAAGGATATTCGCCAGATTGTGACGAAGATGGATATTCACGAGATCAAGGATGTCCTTAAACATAATCAGCAAGTCGTAGAGGACAAAATACAAGGGCTAATCAGACAGCGCAAAATGCTTACTCAGGTCGTAGAGCACTATGAATTATGTGAGCAAATGCTGGGGCAATTTTCAATTGTTCAGGCTCCCGATTTTCGTTATAAATTTGTCGGTGCACAAGCTGATGATTTGTTTAATATCGTTCGCAGCTATAAGAAACCGGATCGCTGTTGGCTGAATCAGATCAGGTATACTTTATTTATCCCACAGGCAGAGCTGTTGCAAAATCAGAGCTTTTGTCAGTCGCAGTTAGGTATTAGCTTCGATGAAGAAAATTTACAACTGTTGGCCCATGCCGAACAGCAAGGATTCTCAGCCATGAGAGAAGGCGATTATTTATATACCGTCACAGGCACAGATTACTCTGAACAGACCAACCATATGCTCGCGGAAGCTATGCAGTGGCTGCAAGACCAGGGGAACCAGGTTGCAGGTCCTCTGATTGGGCGATATTTGACAAGTGTTCACAAAGATGGACTTGATTACTATGAGATTTGGGTTCCTATTAAGAAAGATCGTTTAAGGACATCGTTTACTGGTCACAAAGAATAGTAGTTGCAGCAAGGGCATCTTTAGTAGG
>JAQSXD010000026.1 GCA_029266295.1 Bacillota bacterium
TCCGATCGCCATCCAAAACTTCAAAAAACTTACCCACCTGATCGACATCCATTCCGTAAAATCCTGGGCCGAAAGGCTCCAAAACGGCAGTTTTCTGATTTCCGGTTTCCCGCTGCACCTCTTCCACCAGCTTTGCTTTCAATACTTCCAACCCAGCGTCAGTATACGCAGTTCCCCAAATATCTGCATAGAGCTGCTCCAGAACCGGCTCGTTATCATCCAGTTCAAAGCTTCCTGCAGTAAGGATATATGCATAAATCTTATGGATCTTATCTTTCTTTAGTTGCTGAAATCCATTGCAAATAAAGGTAGTAGCACCGATGGTTGCTGTGTTTCCTGACAAGACCTCCCCGTCAAAACCCGAGACCACCGTGTATTTACTTCCCTCACGATTTTTCAATCCGCAGATGCTCAGAAAATAATCTTCTGCAAAAGAATCCGCTTCCCCTCTGTCCAGCAGGTACACATGATTATTCATTTCTGCCGGATCCTCCTTTTATCAAAACATACTTTATTTTCAAGGTGCTATACTCCTACAGAGTTATCCTTCTACAGTGTCATACCGAGCATCGCGGCAACGCCGATCTGTAACGGATCGTGTATGAGCCTTGCTGTATAAATCTCTTGCGCTCCTTCATTCAGCGACAGAGGAATGCCGGGTGCTGCGATCCACGCTTCCGGATGAAGCAGTCCCTGATGCAGCCAGCCTCCTTGAGAGGTCGCGTCAATAATATATCGGTAGGAACTGATTTTGGCAAACGAATCAATTGCCGTTACTTCTTCTCTGCTTGCCTGCGCCAGTCTCTCCTTATCCAGATCAAACACGGCAACAGAAGTCCCTTTCTTCTTGAGACCTTTTAAAAATTCTCTCCCCAAAGGGCCATATCCGAGCAGGAGAACTTCTTTTCCGACGAAAGAGCCGATGGCTCCATCCAGGGCTGCAATATAGCCCGCGGCGGTTGCGATATTATTGTCCGCCATCTTTTTCTTATTCAAATTGACAGAGATAAAGCGATCATCATCAGCTAAGTAAACAATATCCGCATCATGCTGATATGCTTCATGCATTCCGTTCACATCAGTATGTTGGGTCACATAGCTTCGAAATCCCATTGTTTTTGTTACAGCGGCAACAGACTGCGCAAAAGAACCGATGATTCCCTGCCCCGTCGTAACGGGTACAATCGCCACCTTGATCTCCTGAGACGCTCGTTCAATATCACCGTAAGACCAGCCTCCTGCCTTGGCCGCAAGAGAAGTATAGTCATGCCCTGTCTTACTTTTCAGATCGCGCTCCTGTTCTCTGATGTTGTGCTCGATATCTGCGATCCACTCTGAAATCAATCTCGTCAAATTATTACCCTCCGGATGTTATATTTTTAACGGCGAACCGTCTAAAAACGCTATGCTTTTTCCTACCCGTTTTATAGTCTGATAACCACCTGTTTTCATGGCGATTCGTTCAATCCCAAAGCCGATGCCTACCCAGGGTTCAAAAACACCCCATTTGCCATCCAGAAAGTGAGGGCCATACGCCCCGGAAGCCAATTCCAATCCGTCAGCGACGATATCCATGGTTTCCCCATAAACTTCTGATTTTTCAATCACAAGTTCATAGTGTTCCATTCCTATGGCTTTCATTGCAGCCTCGGCCAGCTCTTTCAGACGCTTCATCTGAGCACCTTCTTCTGTGCCCGCAAATTCTACAAGGTTCAGCATAGTGAACTCATTCATATGCTGTGCCCCTTGGGATTCTTTACGATAGCAGGAGCCAGCTTCAAAAATTCGTACCGGTTCCTTGGTGACCTTATGCAGATCCCGCATGACCTCATAGAGGTTTGGGGCCAGCATAGGCCGCAAACAGCGTTTGGTATCCAGCCAAAACACCTGATTGGTCAGTGGATGTTCCTTCGTTATTGTCATCTTATCCAGCATCTCTGCTGTGATGATGGTCGGGGTCACCACCTGGGTAAATCCCTCTTGCGCTGTCAGCCAAGCCTTGAGTTGTTCTTCAATTCTCACCGAAAGAGGCTTATGTTCCTCGTTCAGCAGTTTCCTGAGTTTTTCCCGATTGAGTTTCACCAGCCGGTTTTCTGTTTCCTTAAAGAATCGATTTCGCGTTTCTGCGGTCTCAAATTCTTTGAGAAATAGTTCCGGTTCCCCATTCAATTCCACCAGACGACGTGTCTGAGTCGTTGTAAATTTTTCAGCCATAAAGCTACGGCCTCTCTTTATTCTTTAGAATCATGATGGCTCTTTTTGCAGCTTCCACCGCGTCCTCGGTATAGTGATCCGCTCCGATGCGCTTTGCCCAGCGCAGGGTACATGGCGCGCCGCCAACCATAGTCTTAAATTTATTTCTAATGCCCATCTTCCTGAGCGTTTCTTCCAGTTTTTTTTGTTCTTTCAATGTGGACGTCAAAAGTGCGCTTGTGGCAATAATGTCCACCTGATGCTCCTGAGCTTTTTCTATAATCTGTTCGACCGGAACCTCACGTCCGATATCGATCACATCGATGCCGTAGCTTTTCATGGTTGAGACAACCATTCCTTTTCCGATTTCATGAACATCACCCTCAACGGTGGCAATCAATACTTTCCCTTTGACTTTAATGTCGTCAATATTCGTATAGGTCTCCACAACATGAAGAACTTTCTTCATGATCTCCGCAGAGAAAATCAGCTCCGGCAGACTGAGCTTTCCACTTTCAAAGCGCTCGCCAATCTCCCTGTTTCCTTCTGCAAAGCCGTCCCGGAGTACTTCCATGATATTGACCCCAGATGCCAACGCTTCTTCAATAACCTGCATTGCTCTTTCTTCGTCGGCTTCAACGATAGTCCTATGGGCAATTTTAGTCAATTCGTCTTTATCCACGGATTTACTCTCCTTAGGGCTCTTTAACATCAATTGATAACACACACCAGTAGCAGTGAGCTTTGCGGTGTACTTACTTTGGGAAATACATTGCATTGATATACTCTTTCTGAAAATCCGGATGAAGCGCCAGCTCAATATGCTCGGCGTCCGCCGACTGTACATAGGCTTTGATCCGCTCGGTTTCCGACAGCAATGCCATGCAAGCACCTACTCCTGCCGCGTTTCCGATGTGCGATATTTTCTCCTCTTCAACATTGGGAAGCATCCCAATCCGCAGAATGCTTTTTTTATTAATATAGCTTCCAAATGCCCCAGCCATCATAATTTCCTCAAGTTGAGACAGGTCGGCCCCAAGACACTGCATCAAAATAATAATACCGCCGTAGACCGCACCTTTTGCAAGCTGAACTTCTCGAATATCTTTCTGTGTAATTACAATGTCCTCTCCCTCTTCTTTCCAGGCGAGAACAAATTCATTTCCATTCTTCCCTTTTCGCAGCCTTGCGGCCAGTTCCGGACCCATGCCCAGTTTTTCCGCATCCTCTCCGCTGAGAATGTTGCCTTTATGATTAACGATCCCTGCATCAAGCATGACAGCAACGGCGTCAATCAAGCCGGAGCCACAAATCCCGATGGGCTCTGCGTCTTCAATTACCTTAATTTTTATTGTTCCTGCTTCCATTGAGACGCCCTCAATAGAACCTTTGGCAGCACGCATGCCCTGATAAATCCGAGCACCTTCAAAAGCAGGCCCTGCTGCGGTGGAGCAAACCAGCATTCTGCCGTTGTCTGCCAGCACAATCTCACCATTGGTTCCGATATCAATGGCAAGCCGCAAGCCGGGAAGTTCTTTGATGCTGGAGGCCAGAATTACGCCCACAATATCTGAGCCAACATGACCTGCAATATTGGGCAAAAGATAGACTCTGGCAGCCGGGTTCATCGCCAGTCCAAGATCAGCTGCACTTTTCTCCACAGGACCACGAAATGCAGGCTCGAAGGGAGCCAATGCCAAGGAGGATGGATCCATACCAAGAAACAGATGGCTCATGGTTGTATTGCCCACCACGGTAGCTTTAAATATGTCTGCAGGCTCAATCAAATGCCGCACATGAAATTCCGCTATCATTTCGTTGAGGCAGGCCCGGACCTTGTCCCTGAGAAGCACAAGGTGATCCTGACTCACCATACTATATGTAATCCTTGATATCACATCCGCGCCGTAGGTGCTTTGAGGATTTGTTCTGGAAGCAGCATCCACCAGACGAGTATTGGTTAGATCCCAAAGCATTCCTACAATTGTAGTCGTTCCAATATCAAAAGCAGCCCCATATTTAGGCCTTCCGTCATCCTGCGCCGCTTCCTGCTGGGGATTAAAGTCATCGGGCAGGAAAATCAGCTTTGATTTCCGGTTTGTCGTTTCATAGCGGTTGCATCTTCCGCATTCATGGCATTTTCCGCCGCCAATGCATGTTTGACCTTCGATCCACATGAAATACCCTTTCTGTCAAAACGGAGCCTGTTTATTGTTTAACGTACAAAAGTTTCTATATACATTATACACGAAAACGCTGAAATGGAAAGCGTCTACCGTATGATTTTTTCTCGCAAACTTGTCGAATTATGCATAAAAATGGGAGGCGCAATGCACATCTCCCATTTTAAATCGATGGCATAGCCATCATATCATATTACGAAACATGTAAGCTGTTGGTTCACCGGAAAATTGCCATCGAAGGAAGGCACCTACCTTCCGCCGATCTGACACTTTTCTTAGAACACTTCAGCTTATCGATCCGGATGTTTTTCAGTCCGGTTCCTCTTTGGATTATTTCAATCCGGCTCTCTCTTTGAAGCGTTCGACGGAATTGATCTTGATGTCTAAAATTTCAGCAATCCTAAACTTCGCCTCCATACCTATGTTGGACTCCGCGTAGGGTTCGAAATTGGCAAGACCAAGTCCTCTTTCTTCTCTTACTTCAGCCATGGTCACAACGTCGCAGATCTCCTCGACGGTAAGACCAAGCTTTTCCGCTACATACTTTTTCGCCTCGTCGATTCTCATCTTCTTAGCAATCTGAAGCCGCATCACCATATCTCCGGTGGTACGGACACCGCCCATGCTGGCGCAGATTCCGTGTGTAGCTTCCTGTCCCAGGGGGTCTCCCACGCCAATCTACAATCCGTCTATTTTACAGATTTCAATGAGGCATTTGTCCACTCTGGACACGATATCCGCCGGGGAATTTTCACACATCGGAATTGCGCAGACACCCATACCTACATTGGCATGAACAGGAATGGTTGCAACCTCCGAGCATGCTTTGATGAAGGTGCAGACCCTTGCGATGTTCCAGGGGAACGTTGCATTACAGTTGGTATTGACCACAGCTCCAAAGATAGAAGCTCCCGCCTGCTCAACGAGCTTGACCTGTTTGTGGGGATACAGCCCCGCAAGTCTGACATCGTTGTATTTCAGCCTGCCGTGCATGCCCAGTACGAACTCTCCTGCCATTCCAATTTCAACACCCATGTCTGGAAATTTTTCCCGTATGATCTCACAGGCCTTGAGGGCTGCCAGAAAATCTGCATCTCCTGCGGCCCCGCTAGTATCCAGCTGGAATCCGTCGGCTCCAACGTCGTGCATCTGCTCCGCAACGAATACGATGTCTCTGACCGCGTGATCAACCGCTTCCTCCTGCGCTGCCATGGCTTCCTTGATCTTTCCTTCCGGAAGCAGCACAGCCCAGTTGTCGATGGGGCCGTCGGGCTTTGTATAAAATCCCAGGTTAGGCATCGCGCCGTAGAACAGTGGCATGGTTGTATAATTCAGCGCTCTTTTCAGCACCGCCGCCTCTCGCTTTGCAACTCCCTTAACGGTTTTGTAGTTGTAATCCTCCAGCCCGATATCTACCGAATCAGCGCCCAGAACTCTTTCGTGAATCATCGCATTAATGCTTCTGTCTACCGGGATACAGCACTTTGTACTAATTTTGTCTGATCCTGAATCGTTGGATGTGACGATAGCATCCTTTGGGTCAACGCCTACGACCCCGCCGGGCATGGTGATGATATCATAGATATGATCCATTTCCGCTTGGGTCAATGGGGCGATCTTACCTCTGTCTGCTGCGTCTTCTACTCCCGCCTGGATGTCGGCCCGAATTTCTTCTTCCGTCATATAAATGATGGAGCCGTCACCCATACGCGTGAAGTATTTCTTATGGTCTCCCATTTCACACGTCCTTTCTCTTGCTTGTTAATTTTCAGCCGCTTCTGCTTCGCCCTCTTCGACGATGGCTCTGATTTTCTTTGCCGCTTCATCCGGCAGCGGTATCGGTTGATAGTTCTCAAGGATTTCTATGGCTTGCTCTCTTGCTCTCTGTGCCATATCCTTTCCGCCTTCATTCAGCCAGTGATCTCTCATTCTGCGGTTGATGAGTTTGGTGCTTGACAATTCCTGTCTCATGTATTTCAAGGTATGTCTTTCGCGGAGGTAATTACCAGCAGGCCCTACCTTCTGGATTACATCTAAAGCAATGGTTTCCTTGTTCACAGGAATGCCCTGCAGTACTCTTCGAATCATGCGGACGATTTCCTGGTCAATTAACAATTGCTCGTAGCTCATGGTCATACCCATTTCCAGCATTCCCATACCGTAAATAATATTACTTCCGGTAACTGCCGGTAACAGAGACGTCATTGTCTTTTCGTGCCCGATCTGGGCATCGATTACTTTGCTGTCCCCCTAAGTTCCGCCTACATTGGTAGGAATTCCATAGTAATGGCCGATCTGGCCTACTGCAGCGCCGCACATGGCATGTTCCGGCGCTCCTACCGGCGAAGTAGCCGTTGTCATATCCATAATGGTTGTGGATGTTCCATATAGGATTGGGTTTCCTTTATTTATGATCTGGGACAAAACGATTCCGCCCAAAATTTCAGCATTGGTGACCACCAAAGTGCCGGCAAGGGTAGCAGGCGTGGTTCCGCCGCACAGCCCCATGGAAAGAATGTCGATGGGCAGTCCATGTCTTGCAGACAACATAATGATGCTCGACTCATTCTCGTTGATCTCAAGAGGACTGTTGGGACAGGCTCCCATGGCAATGATCGGCCGTTCCCTCAGCTTGTCATAGCCGCCCTGAATTGCTGCCGCCATGTCAATGAACCGCTGGGTATTTTTTACCCCTTCCAGATCATGGGCAAAGTTCTTCGTTAAATTATGGAATACAATTTCTGCTTCATGGAGACATTTCACCTTCTGGTTGACATCTCCCGCAGCAACGGCAATGGAGAAAACGTCCACCGTATCCATGGCATCGCAGAATCTTGCCACATTTCCCAGATCCTCTTTGGTAGAATCCCTTACTTCTCCGGTATAGGGATCAATCATTCTGACTCCTGTACCGAAGTTCTTAAAGGCAACCTTTTTCCCTCCTACCTTGACATCATTTTTCGGATCACGGCCGCATAATGTAAATTCCTCCGGGCAGGACTCGATACTATCATTGACAAGATTTCTCGGAAACCTTACCCTGTCAATGCTGCGGTCTACGTCACAGCCCGCTGCGCTGTAGATCTCAAGCGCTTCTTTTCCGTGGATCTGGAGTCCGTAATTCTCCAGAAGATCCAGTGTCGCTTCATGTAAGGCATCTAAATCTTCGTTGCGCAAAATACAATAGCCGTAGATGTCATCTTCGTACTTAAACTTGCTCACGATCAGCCTCCTATCCTATTTGGATTGATACTCCCTTTTCTATTCATGATCTCTTTCAGTGGGAATTTCAAAAATGAAGCGCTTGGTTTATTTATCTCCGATCCATCCAAGAAGTGCATTTACGGTATCGCTTGCATCTTCACAGTACATATCGGCACCAATCTTTTCTGCCCAGCGCTTTGTTACAGGAGCTCCACCCACCAGGGTTTTGACTTTGCCTTTTAATCCGGCTTTTTCCATCAGCTCCTCGATCTTCTTTTGTTCCGTCATAGTCGTAGTAAGAAGGGCGCTGCTTCCGAGGAAATCGGCGTTGAATTCCTTCACCTTTTCAATGAAGACTTCGGCGGGAACTTCTCTGCCGATGTCATAAACATCAAATCCATTGGTCTTCACCAAGGAAGCTACAATGCCTTTTCCGATGTCATGCACATCCCCTTCAACGGTTCCGATCACAAAGATACCTTTGGTGGAAATCTGGGAGGCATCCATCTTGCTTTCGATTTCTGTCGTAACCTTTTTCATCACTTCGGCACCAAAAATCAGTTCCGGAAGGAATACTTCCCCACGTCCGAACAGATCGCCAAGATGCTTGATTCCCGCGCTGAAGCCCTGGGTCAAAAGCTCAACGGAATCGATTCCCTGCTCTTCAGCAGTTTTCAATACTTCCATCGCCTTGTCTTCATCACAATCCAGGATTGAATCAAACGCTTCCTTGAATAATGCTTCCTTACTCATGTTACCCTCCTAAAAATATTATTAATTGTTGTCCTATCATTGCTAGCATTGGATTGAAAATTCGTCTCTCCAGCCAAGTTGTACTTTGTCAACCGATGCTAAGGAGGCACGGAATGAATCAGTGTTTCCCTAACCTTATCTTATCTTAATTGTGTATGGGATCATAGAAATGCTTTTTGTTATTTTGGTAGTTTTTATTGGTTGCCTTTGAATATTTTATTGTTTTGGTTCTATCATTATGGTAATATTTTATTGTCTTATGTATATATTTTTACAGTTCTAAGGAGTTGAAAAAATGGAAAATTTCATCCTTCCTTCTTCGGTATCTGCCTCTCAGGAACTGTCATCTCAGATTGAAGAAGCAATACAATCCTTTTGCATTATTTCCGACATCCCTGTTACATTTTTCAATCCCAATCAGGAAATTGAGTGGGAATGCAATAAGCAAAGCAAATTCTGCAACTATTTTGATATCTATAAAGATACCCTAAGCCCCTGCGCACGGAATCTAGCCTCTTCTGCCAAGCTGTCTGCACAGCTTGGAGAGCCTTACGTTTTTCTCTGCAAGGCGGGCTTGGTCAAAATTGCAGTCTCCCTTATCATCAACGGGCAGGTTTTGGGATGCTTCATGGCGGGCCCCATCATCATGGGAGAGTTGAAAGAAAGCAGTGTCTCCAATATCTTCTCATTGAACCATATCCATTTCGACGCCTTTCCAAAGGCAATTCTGTTTTTGCGCAATATTAAGGTGTATAAGCCGAAAGAAGTTTCTCATCTTGCAACGCTGTTTTGGAGCTGCATCCTGGCAGCAATCTCACCGAATGAGGATTATACCAGCATCAACAGTCAGTACAAAGAGCAGAGAAAAATCGGCATCAGTCTTCAGAAATATAAAAAAGAAAATAAGTCCATGCCTTATCCCTACGACCTGGAAAATCAGCTTTTAGAACGGGTGAAGGAAGGAGATTCTAAGTCAAGCCTGGAACTGCTGAATGAACTTTTGAGCAGAATTTCTCTCATTGAAGCAGGCGACCTGTCCTCTATTAAGACAAAGGTTCTCAGCATCTGTACCATTCTGTCCAGGCTTGTTACGGAAAGAACAAGTCTCTCCCAAGAGCAAGCGGAAGCATACTATTATGATATGAATGTTTTGAATAAGGCTGCCAGTTTTCAGGAGTTATCCATTTTAACTTCAAATCTGGTGGACAGTATTGTTCAGGCCATTGCTGCAAGCTCCTACTCCGGCAATTCCCAAATCATCCGATTGGCGATTCTGGATGTGAATGAAAATTATAAAAATAAAATTTCCTTAAAAACTGTTGCAAACCGTCTCCATACCAACCCTTCTTATTTATCCATGCTGTTCAAACAGGAGATGGGGATTACCTTTACCGATTATTTAAATCAAATTAGAATTAACAAAAGCTGTGAGCTTTTGGCCAATACAAATTTAAATTTGATCGATGTTTCCCTGCAGGCAGGCTTTGACGATCAGAGTTATTTTTCGAAAGTATTCAAGAAATTGAAGGGGGTAACACCCAAGAACTACCGGAAAGGCGTTGTGAAGAAGTAAATCAAAATCGCTCGCTTGCTCTGCTTAACTTGTCAAGGTTACTGCTGTCTATCATGATGCAGTGCTGCTTGAACCCATCCAACCCGGCGATTTCACTCCAGTCGGATTCGTGTATGGGGTTGAGCCAATAGATCTGCTTTACTTTCGCCGCCAGCTGCTTAAGGTCCTCCGTTGCCTTTGAAACATTGAGTGTCTTTGCATCGCTGACAATGATGACGACGGTGGACGAATTTACAATCGCAAATCGATCCGTCAGAATATGGCGGATTGCCTGACCGATGTCCGTTCCTTTTTTCCACACCTTACTTCTTGTAATTTCCTGCTCAATGTCGGTAGAGGTTGTAAAGCTTCTGATGTTGAGCTTTTCAATTCCCGTAGAAAAGACATAATTGTCCGCAGAAGAAACCTCTGCATGCAGACAGGAGATAAATTTCAGCACAAATCCCGAAAAACGGTACATGGAAGCAGAAACATCGGAAAGGGTAAGGATTCTTTGTTTCGGGCCATGCTTTCTTTTATATTTTAATCGGAACAAAGTACCTCCCGAAGCAATGCTGGAACTGATGGTCCGCTTAAAATCAAGCCCGGCTCTTCCTGAAGTACGCAGCCGACTTTTAGTGCTCTTTCGCAGCCGCTCCGCCATGGCTCTGATCAACTGAATCACAGCAGGCATATCTTTATCTTCAATCGTACTAAGACTTTTGTAGATCAGACTGTTTTCCCCACGGATCGCTTCCTCTGCATCTTCCGCAATGATTCCAGCTTCTGAGACTGGGCTGTAAAAGATGCTGCATTGATGGTGTTCGTGGGGTTTTTTGTACTTATTTTTTAGATTGTTTAGCTTCCCCTTTACCACATTTTCCGTAATGGGCTTGAAATGGGACTTCATGTTTTTTCCCATGGAAGACCGCTCCAGATAATCCAGAATACTTTGTCTCTCAGAAACGGTTATCTTAGAGTAAACCTCCTTCAGCTCATCGCTGAGATCAAGCTCCTGACCTTGATACTGCAGTTCGGAAGCTCTCTCAATGATATCCAGCTTCCGCTGCTCTCTCGCCTGTGATTTGTGGGTGATATAATTGTTCTTCTTAACGGGATTGATAAAAAACCGCTCAAAGCATTCGGAAAATATCTTTCTTTCGGTTTCACTCTTTGCCACACATGCAGAGAGAGCCGCCTTTACTGCAGCTCGATCCATCACTTCCACACAGGTCAGTGCTTTTATGGCATCAATGGCTTCCGACAGGCTTACCCTAACTCCTGCGGTTCGCAGGACTTCGAAAAATCTAAGTAAGTTGTTCAGCAATAAATCGTCCAAATCCGCCGTCCTCCGAAAATTCCAAAATGTCCTCCTGGTTCTTCAGCATAAATCCTACGGTCTTTCCGGCACTTTCTTCATCAATCCTCTTTTGTTCCAGCGCCATCAGTGCAGAAGCCCAGTCCAGGGTCTCCGCGATAGAAGGTTTTTTGAATATCTTTTCGTTGTTTCTTAAATATGCAGCGGCAACGGCCACATCGGCTGCAAGCTTGGCCGGCACACCGGGTATTTTCGCATTGATAATCGCACACTCTTTCTCAATGGTCGGATATTCGATAAACAGATAGGCACATCTTCTTCGAAGTGCATCAGAAAGCTGCCTCGTGTTATTGCTTGTCAGAACAATAACGGGACGCATCTTTGCTCTAATAGTTCCCAGCTCAGGAATTGATACCTGAAAATCCGACAGCAGTTCAAGGAGAAATGCCTCAAATTCCTCATCCGCTTTATCAATCTCATCGATGAGAAGGACTTCTGTCTTGTCACTGCTGATGGCTTTTAGAAGCGGCCGCTCAAGCAGAAAATCTCTGCTAAAGAGTCCTTCCAGTCTCTTGTCTCCGCAATCTTCTGCATCTCCATGCTGCTTCAGATTCAGCTGGATGCTCAGGAGCTGTTTTTGGTAATTCCATTCGTACAGCGCCTTGGCCTCATCCAGTCCGCCATAGCATTGCAGCCTCGTAAGTTCAACCTCGTATGCGGCCGCTAGAACCTTAGCCACCTCGGTTTTTCCTACCCCGGCAGCACCTTCAATCAGAAGGGGTTTTCCCAGCTTGATCGCAATGTACAAGGTCGTCAGTAAATTATCGTCAAATACATAACGCTCACCCTCAAGCGCCTTGCGCAGCGTACTTAAATCCATATAAAAACTCCTTATTCCGTAATGCAAAGAACACCGCATTACGGCTATTCTCTGCGAAACCGCTCACTCTCCAAATTCAGTGGTAATTTCCGAGTTCGGACGATTTCTTGCGAGAATACCCGCAAAGCAGTGTAATATTAATACTTGGTTAAATACGCTGAACTAAATCTCTTCGAGTACGATCCTGTGATCTACCAGTGCCAGTTCCTTGATCCTTGCCTGGATTGACTTTTTCTGCCCCAGGATGTCCTCCAGATAGACCGTGTTCTGATCCGGTACGATTTTGTCTACCAATTCAAAGAAAAGGCTCTCTTTTCCGTTCTTATCGATGAGATATACAGTTGATTCACACATTTTATCTACCCCCGTTTGTATTCATACTATGTTTAATTAGAATCGTATCGTATTGTTTTCAAATTCACTATATTTATATTTGAGAACAGTGTCACTAAATTTTCTTTGATTTGAAAAGATCTGCGTAAGAATCACAATAAATTTCTTTATTCATGAGGATTCTCGCGGCGGCAGCGGTATCCATCAACTCGTCATCATTGGCATCAACGATGGCAGCATCGAGTCCGCAGGCTATGAGCATTGCAAGCATGGTTCTGTTGATGAGCTTTCTGTTATTGCATTTCTGAGATACATTGGAAAGACCGACCACGGTTTTAGCCGGAGGATCAGAGAGGAATTTGATCTGTCTGATGGTTTCCATGGCTTCAACCGGATGATCCTGTGCAACGTTTACCGGAAGAATCAGCGGGTCGATATAAAGATCCTGGAGGGGCAACCCAAATTCATCTGCAGCTGCAACAAGCTCCATAGCCAGTGCCACACGGTCGTCGGCATTCTTTGGAATCCCGGAGGTTTCACTCATAGCCAGGCCGATGACCTTTGCGTTATATTGAATGGCCATAGGGAAAACTCGCTCGATCTTGTACCTGTCAGCATGGCAAGAATTGATGAGAGCAGGCCTTTTGCATAACTTAAGACCTTCTTCGATTAAATCATAGTTTGTGGAATCCAGACAGAGCGGCGTATCAACCACTTCCTGAATGGTCTCGATGAGCCATTTCATGGCAGCGAACTGATCCTCTGCACTGGCTCCGGTATTGACGTCAAGCCAGTTTGCTCCGTTTTCAGTCTGCTTGATGGCCCAGTCCTGAATAACAGTCTTATCCTGTGCAATGATGGCTTCCTTGATGTCCTTGAACATCCCATTGATTCTTTCGCCTATGATTTCCATAATCTATTCTCCTTTATATCATTCATTGGGGCTAACGTTGGATTATTGCTTGAAGCTAGAGGCTGCTTGGTTTCATAAGGTCTTCAATGTTCTTTCGGACCAGTCTGACCGCTTCAGGATGTCTCATGACAAGGATATCAAGGCCCGATTGAAGCAAAGACGTAGCGGTGACAGCTTCCCACAGGATACCGCGCTCCCCTTGCTCTCCCCAGCCAGGAAATTCATCAGCACCAACATTGGCTTCTTTTGCCTTCCATGCTTCAAAGCCGACCGTTCCCAAAGTAGGAAGCGCGAGCATTTTATCGCCCTGGAGCGTTCCGATTCTTCCTCTTTCTCCGATGGAATAGGCGTATTCCATACCGTATCCAAGACCTCCGATGCTGGGGTCCATAATGATTCGCTCGATGGGCAGGCCCATTTCGGTAATCAAAATATTCAGCTGTTTGCAGATATTGATATCCAGCGGGGAATTGGCAATGAGAGTATGCTTATGTACCATACATGCAGCAGTTAAGGTATTATAGTTTTCCTGAGTCGCATGCCCCAGCAGAAGGTTTTCACCAGCGCAGGCTTCTGCAACGGCACTGATCACCTTATTGTCTACCTCGTCAATTCCGCAGCCGATTACCGCTAGCGGAACGCCTACTGCGTCCAGAACGCGTTTCACTGTCTCGATGCATTTCTCAGGTGAACTGTCGCCCAGTTCCGGGTCTGCACTCTGGAGTCTCAGATAGATGAGATCTGCTCCAAATTCTTCCACACACTTCCTTGCCCAAACAGCGGGATCGTCCAAAACTCCCTCGAAGGCAGCTTTCAATTCGGCGTTCCAATCATCCGGAACTCTATCTACCACTTCCATGGCGATGACTGGCTTATTAGGAGCCTCTCCTTCAAAATGAAGGAATGGCAGGCTAGTTTGACCTCCAACAGTAATGGTGTGGCTCCTCGTCCCTCCCTGTTCTTTGGTGGCACCAAGAACAACATTTAAAACTTTACCGCTGTTTCTTTCTTTTATAATTTGTACAGGCATTGATTGATTCTCCTTTCATCCCTTGCTTGTTAAAATTCCGCATTACTGAATCTTTCCCCGCAAGCTTGATTATATTTTTAATTGGTCAAGTATTTTATAAAGTTCCTCTACAGCCGGTGAGTTCTCAGGCAGATTAAAGAGCGCCTTTCCTCCGATATCATAGCTTGTAATCATCGGATCAGCAGGAATGAGCCCCGCGAGCTTTAGCCCCGTTTTTTCAATTTCGTCCTTCAGGACTTCGGCATCCTCAGGCGTCGCTTTGTTCAATATGAAATATAGATTTTTCACTTTCGTATCCATTTGTTTGACCAGCTGATGAATCCTCCCGGCTGATCGCACCGATCTTGCAGAGCAATCACTGACCACAAACATCACATCGATATCTCGTGTGGTCCTTCTGCTGATATGCTCCAGTCCGGCTTCATTGTCCATGACAATATATTGATACCCTTTGGAGAGGTGATCCAGATATTTACGCAGGATGTTGTTGGGAAAACAGAAGCAGCCGGGCCCTTCCGGCCCTCCCATAACGATGAGATCAACATTTTTTCCCTCTTCCAGTGCTGCGTTGAGTTTATATTCGATGAAAACATCCTGGGTCATCCCGGAAGGAATTGCACTTGGGTCCTTTGTTGCTGCGATCAATTCTGAAACTGTTTCATTTTCAATGGGAAAACCCAATGCTTCGTTGAGATTTGCATTGGCATCAGCGTCCACAGCCAGGATCGGGGTCTTACCTCTATCAATCAGATATCTGATCAACAGGGCGCAGAATGAAGTCTTCCCTGTTCCGCCTTTTCCTGCCACTGCTATTTGTACTGTCATCCTGTGAACTCCTTTCGTGTCCGGTTTCCCCTTATTGCAAACTGGGGAATAAGCTGAGGTCTGTATGGGGTATAAATACTGCTGAAATGAATTCATCCATAAATTGATTTCCAATGGATAGTTCCAAATAGGTCATTTTTGATGCGATCTCATTCATTTCCATCAGGGCTTGCTGGGAAAGCAGTCCCAGAATAGCTCCCTGAATACAGCTGTTGCCCACATACTCATATTTCTCTTCCGGCAGATCCGGCAGTAAACCAATCCGCACTGCATCTGTAATGTTGATATATTTTCCGAAGCCTCCGGCAATAAAAACACTTGAGATGGCACTCATATCCAGCTGAACTTGCTGCAGCATGGTTCTGATTCCTGCAAAAATCGCTCCCTTTGCCCGCAGCAGATTCTTGATATCACCCTCTGTGATCACGATATCTGTGTCTGTGCCACTTTCCGAAGCAGGTACCAACAGATACTCAGGTCCTTCCGGCCCGATCTGAATACGGCCGCTGCGTGCACCAGTCTCCGCCGCTGGGAAACGGATTTTTCCCGCTCTGTCTATCATTCCTGTCTCCAGCATTTCAGACAAGGAATAAATCAAACCGGAACCGCAGACCCCTAAGGGTTTGCCGCCGTTGATCACGCGATATCCAACCTCCAAATTGACAGGATCGATCTCAATCCAATCAATGGCTCCGTCCATGGCTCTCATCCCGCAATTGATTCCGGAACCTTCAAATGCGGGCCCTGCTGAGCAGGAGCAGGTAACCAGCCATTCACTGTTGCCCAGAACCAATTCACCGTTGGTTCCAATGTCAATGAACAGGTTCAGCTCATCAGAATCTTTGGGTAGAATGGCAAATACACCCGCCGAGATATCCCCTCCCACATAACTTGCAACAGAAGGAAGAGTCAAAATCGGAGCATTGGGATGGATGCCAATTCCCAGTGTTCCCGCATTCGCTGCAGGAAACGTTACCGCCGCAGGGAGGTAGGGTTCCAGCCTCAAATAAGTAGGTGTCACTCCCAGAAGCAGGTGCGTCATCACCGTATTTCCTCCGCAAACCATGGAAATGACGTCCCCGGCTGAGAGGCCGTTTCGTGCAAGGAGTTCCGCCAGCAGTTCGTTGACCGTATCCGTCGCT
>JAQSXD010000027.1 GCA_029266295.1 Bacillota bacterium
AGGTATTGGTATTTTGATCCCATTGAAGATATCTCGATACGATTCAATATTAGTAACAGTAAAACAACATCAATGCTTTTCACGACGAGAAAAAAGCTTAGAACTCATTTACAAAAGGAGGGCATCAATCTATGAACGTAAAGTATTTTGCTGAAAAGCTTGGTCATATAGACGATGATTTGGTTGAAGAAGCGGCAACCGCCAGCGCTGGGGTTAAAGGAATCCGACTATCAAGAAGACACTTTGCAGCTCTCGTGGCGGCAGCAATTCTCATATTGGCATCATTCACCACTGCATTGGCAGTCAATGATGATTTTCGGGCTGCGGTCATTTCCTTTTTTAACATCGGAAATGCCGAAACGATACCGCAGAGCGACAACACATCCGAGACCGATAAAATTCATATCGATTCAACTTCGAACGTTGATGGGCTTGTGAACATTAATTATCTAAAGCTTGATGAAAGCTATGAGTACAATGATAGCGTCATTTTTACCTATAGCAAATCCGGTGACTTTTCCAACGGAGCTTACTATCGGGTAGTGGATGATCAATTAATTCCTACAGCAACAAAAAGGGTGGAAACCACCTTTGATTTCCGCGAGTATTCGTGGTCTGTGCGTTTTGATTACACAATCATCGACGGGAAACTATATACACATAATATTCCTGACTCACAGCTTCCTGAAATCGCAGACAGCGAAGCCGTTTCATGCTATGCCTCTGCCATGAAGGGAGAAAACACTCAAAAAGTGCTGCTCCGACTGCCGTTCCCCCATGCCAGCCTTTTGGACTATAGTGAGTACTATGTAATCTTTGATATCAAAACCGGTGAAATCACCGACTTTTTGAAAGGAAGCAGGCTCGATCGGCTGACAGATTTCACTCATGAGATTGATTTTAATGATGACTTTACGCGCGCTATAGTCACCACATACAACAGTGCCACTTACAATGGATATCAAGAGACTTATTACTGTGATATCCCCGGGAAAAACCTCGTTCCGCTCAAGAAAGTTACGGGGCAGGACGTTGCTGCAGATGAAGAGATAGAATGCTGGTTTTTGGATAATGATACACTGTTCTTTTATACAGCGCAAAGTACAGACGGGCAGCGGATTAACCTGAAAACTGATCAAAAGGCAACATCATTTACGGGGCTAAGACCATATAACGACGCAGATGGAGGGCTGCAGTTCCTCGGAGGCAGATATGCGCTTAATATTACTTACGATAGAAAAGTGAGCTTGCTGGACCTCCTGAAGGGTACTCAGACCCCAATCGACCGCTTTGCGTTTACAACGCTCACCGGTGCAGTTATGAACGAAGATATGACCAAAATCTTTTTTATGATTTATAATGAGGATGATTTGCAAATCGGACATCTCGGGGTTTTGGATATCCAGAAATCAAGGCTCCTTCTGCTCGATCGCAAAGGTCAGGAGGTTCGATCCGAGTACGGCGTTGACTGGTTCGACAACGACCGGCATTTTAATGAATGCTTCGGGAGATGGAATTGAAAAGTATCTGTATCTCTACGAATTCAAGTACTGAAATCTGTTTTTTCAGTTTCTCAGGATCTGACACGCAGCTCCAGTTCTTTGGTAATTAGTCCGGGAAGTTTTTAAGTCTGTATTCATTTCCGCTGTTTCAATTTTCTGTTGGGCGATAAAAGACGTAATCGTCTGTCCAGTTTCCGCGCGAAACAAGCTGGAAATGTATTTGGGTGTAAGATGAATCTCCCTGGCCAGCTATTTCCGTATTTGATTTGAGGCAGCGTTCTGTAGATGAATTCCAGCTTTTTCACATTGCCCTCTTTCACACAGTTCAAGACTGCAAGTTCGTGACGATACGGGGTATGAAATCTTAGATCCTATGGAAGAAAACTTCCCCTTAGTAATAACAGGGCATCGAGACCATATACCATGGAGCATACCATAGAAGACATCCGCCATACTGCAATCGGTAAGATTATGAATTGGAAACTGCAGAAAAAGGAGTGACCACTCATTTCTTGTTTCTTTTTCGTCTCATGTTTCCTTACCATTCCTTGTTTCTTTTCATCCGTTTTTTATTTTTCATTCGTTATTTGGTTTTGTCCCTTCCTCTCCCTCATCCGCCAAACGCCTACTGCAAGCAACAGACAACTTCCCAATATCACCTGTCCTGTGAGTTGATTTGTAGACCAGGTACCAATTGCAATTCCGTCAGAGAGTTGATGCGTAGCCCATGCCCCCATGGCAGCGCCGGCAATGAAAAAGAGTATAATTCCGTAATAGTGCATCCATTTGGTTCTCATGGCTTTATCTCCCTTAAAAACATGATGATACAAGCATTGTGTACCATTCCTCAGGTTGCCGGTGCACATTGTTGAGACAAAGGCATTTCCGTTTACATATCGAAAGCTCCCCATTTGCAGCGCGCTAACAAAAGAGATGAGCGTGTTTGCGGGCGTATCCATGGAGCCGACAGGAAGAAAGGCCGCGATGATCAAGGCTGAAATTTCAATGAAAAGGACAATCTGCCTCCAGTCGGCTCTCTGAAATAGGCTCTCTTTATTCCGAATCAGCTCTGCCATCAAGATCCCTGCAGCAAACGCTATAATTGGGATCAGGTAATTTACCGTCTCTGCGATCCTGCCTTCCATGATTTTGATCCCGAGCAGGACGATATTTCCCGTTTGTGCATTTGCAAAGACCTCGCCCCTGACAAGATAGGTATAGGCATCCATATAGCCGCCTGAGATCGCTAGAATCGCTGCCACATGGAATGACTCTGAAATATGCCTGCCCCGATTATCTCTTTTGATCCCTTTTGTTTTTTCTATAATTGTTTTCTGTTTTCTCATTTTATTTTCCCCACGCTACATGACCGGTGAAGTAAACAGCGGATTTTGATTTAAAATCCTTACCAACACGTTCAGTCCTTTTATCAGCTGCACATCATCCTTTACCGAGCCCAGCGAAATTCTCACAGCATTTGGCGGCTGCTGGCTGCCAACATAAAACTTATATGCTGATATCACTCTTACTCGATTCACCAATGCTGTATTTTCAAAGTCGTCGCAGGACCATCCTTCTGGGAGGGTAAGCCATAAAAACACACTGTTTTCAGCGGACTGAAAAGAAAAACCGTTCAGAGCATCTTTTGCCAGCTGAAGTCTCCGGGCGATTACCTGCCTTTTCTTTCTGATCATCTCTTCTGCTGTGCCGCTCTCAATGATCCGCGTAACAAGCTCAGCACTTATGGTTGGTGCCATCCATACTGTATTTGTGACAGTCTGCGTAAATTTGTGCAAGAACCGCTTCGGGACAACAGCGAAAGCGATCCTTAGACCCGGGAAGAATACTTTTGAAATACCGCAGATAAAGATTCCATGATCCGGTACAAGGGCACTTAGTGCGGCCCGGTCTTTTAGGTTTGTAAAATTATAGATGTCATCTTCGATCAGAATCAGTCCATACCTCAGTATTATATCTGCGATGGCCTGCTTTCTCTCTGCTGACATCACTGTCGCAGTGGGATTTTGCATATTCGGCATCAGATAGATCCCTTTTATATGGTGTTTTTTGCACATGTTTTCGAGGCTTTCGGGAATCATCCCCTCGGAATCCATAGCAATGGGTTCCAGTTTCATGTGGCTCTGCTGGGCTGCATTCTTAAATCCGGTGAAGGTAAGCACGTCTACCGCAATCCTGTCCCCCGGTTCAAAAAGTCCAAGGAGACAACAGTTCATCGCATGCATGGCTCCCGAACAGATTACAACCCTGTCGGGATCTGCCTCAAGACCATATTGCCGAATCCACTCGGCCGCCGTCCCTCTATGTCTCGGAAGCCCCTGGCTCGGTACATAATCAAGCAAGGAGTCCAGTGCAGGATCATCCGCAACCGCTTTTAACAGCTTTGACGGATCGTAACCATTCACTTTTATGGAACCCACCAGACCAAGCTCGATGATTTCCTCATTATTTTTCAGAATTTCCGGCAAGGCACTGTTTTTTTTATCAGGATGCAGCACAAAGGTTCCGCTACCGGTGACACCTGAAATAAGCTCCCTCTTTTGCGCTTCATTATAAGCTCTCGAAATGGTGGTAAGATTCACTCCGATTGTCTTGGCAAGGGATCTCTGTGGGGGCATTTTTTCATCTGGCTTAAGAAGTCCCAGATGGATGTCCCTTTCGATTGCGTCTGCAATTGCAATATAAAGAACTTTATCTGTATCAATAATTTTCGGATTCCACATGAGTCATCCCTCCAACATAAATGTATGACAAACAATGTCCTATTGACTTCCGTATCAATATCGCTATAATTAGGTAAATGCAATGTTATTTATCAACTTATTAATACAATCCGGTTTATTTGACACTGAATTCAAGTCATACAATCACTATACATCATCACTTTAAGCCATACAATATCTTTTAGGTATTTTTGCATTAATTATAAGAGAGGATTTTATTATGAAACAATTTTTTATCCGTCTGCTGCGACTGATCTTTGGACTTTTACTATATGCATTTGGAATTGTAGTCACACTAAATGCACATATTGGATATGCTCCCTGGGATGTTTTTCATGTGGGATTTGCGAAAACAGCAGGAATCAGCATCGGGACCGCTTCCATAATAGCGGGAGCAGTCATTGGAATTATTGCAGTACTGCTTGGAGAGAGGCTTGGACTTGGCACCATTTTGAATATGGTGCTGATTGGAATTTTTCTCGATCTGATTCTTCGTCTTTCTATCATACCTCAGGCCAGCAACTTTGTATTGGGAACCAGCATGCTGGTGATCGGCCTGTTTATCATTGCTCTCGCCTCCTATTTTTACATTGGATCGGCGTTTGGAGCAGGGCCGAGGGACAGTCTGATGGTTGCTCTGACTCGAAAGACGAAGCTGCCAGTGGGTGTTTGCCGCGGAACCATCGAACTTCTTGCCGTATTTGCCGGTTGGAGACTTGGCGGCATGGTTGGTTTTGGAACCATACTATCCGCTTTTGCCATTGGTTTTTGTGTCCAGACAACTTTTAAGCTTCTAAAATTCGATGCTGCTGAAATACAACACGAGACCTTTGTCCAGACATATAAACAATTTTTCATCAAAGAGCACGAATTATCTGAGGCGGAGCGTAACAATGAGCCGTCAATCTGTGATCAAGCAAAACAATGAGCAGACGATCTGTGGCCAAGCAAAAAAAGAGCCTACTAGCTGAGGCTCTTTCGCAATAGTATTTTATTTCTCAAATCCCGCCTGCAATGTTACTGCTGATTTCATCCAGATATTCCTCCAGACATTTGTCCTCTTTCATGATTGCCGCAGCTGCTTCTTTTCCCACATACCTGTAATGCCATGGCTCATAGCCAATGCCTGTGATCTCTGATTTCTCTGACGGATACCTCAGAATGAAACCATATTTGTGACAATTCTCCATAAGCCAGCGCTGTTCCGCAGTACGCTCCTGTTTTTTATCCAGCACCTGATAACTTTTGGCTACGATATCAACTGCCAACCCGATTTGGTGTTCGCTTGTACCCGGTACCGCAACCCACTTCCCCGCTTCTGCTGCAGCATCCGCTTCTGAATATCCCTGTTTCCTGTATTTGTTTACCTGATTGTTATAAAGCGTTGTCTGCTTCTCATTGGTACGATAGGAAGAACAGATATAGGGAGATAGGCCCGTTGCACGAGCATCATCCATCATCGCTTGTAGAGCTGGATACGCCCTTTCATCAATAGCCTGTCCGTTTTTCAGTTGAACCAATTTAACCGGATAATTCTCCTTTACCGGATGTGTCTTATTAACCAGTATTAGATTCCAGCCATCTGTACTTTCTGTTTCCGTTGTCTGAGCAAGATTGATTTGCCCGGACGTTACCACAGTCTGGTTGGTTTTCACAGCAATTCGCTGATTGTCTATTGATTCTGCCAATGCCCTTCCACTCAAAAATGCTGTAACGCACATTACAATAATGATAATACCCAGGGAAGTTTTCTTCCACTGCTTGTTTTTCCTAATTCTGCAACCTCTGCCTTGCCATCTTGATTCCCTTTGTCTCATTTTGCGGTGTCCTCCTTTGTACAGCAAAGAGTACGCCCCTCTGCTCTCCCCATTTTTAATGGTAGAAAACGATCGTTTCTACCATTAAAAAAACAACCCTTTTGTAACTACATGTTATAAAAGGGTTGTATCAGAGATAGCACAAAATCCCATCGTATTTGCATCATGATAAATTTTTTAATCCGTAACAGGAGCAATCTGGATACCAAAGTTATTTTTTTCATTAATTTGAATGAAATAGTAACCCATTGTGCTGATCGAAAGATTATGTTGATCTAAGCCTGACTGCTTTTCCAATGTTAATGTGTCCCACTTGATTCCAAGGTAGTTTGCGAACAGATCTGCGTTATTCTTTGCCGGCATAAATTTCAAATCGTCTTTTGTCCAGATTTGATACTGAATAATCAAATTTGTTTCGCTATCCATCATGATGTCCATCCACTTATCATGAAAGGATAACCTGATATTCCAAATTTCAGTGTTCATACTTGGATCATCTATATTGGTATATGATTGGGCAGCAAATGCAAGATTCTGCACTTGGCTGACTTCAACAGGCGGAAACAGGTCCATACGCTTGAGCTTTTCCAGTTCAATTATGGCAAGATCCGCGAGATCCTGCTGATTTCCCTTTTCATAGATTTTTTGATCCTGGCTCACCATGATTACACTGTCCCGCCCTGCTTTATAGCTGGAAATCAAAGCAATTTTGTCTGCCATACTCAGCTCTGATTTGGCAATATCTTTTGTATCGGTCAATTGCTGTGTTACTACTTTTCCAAAGATCATTTGATCCTTAGCTTTGGAGACAGCCGGAGGTGCAAAAACGACAATCAACAGGAAAACAAATAGCAACAGAGAGATAGAGAATGTCTGAATCTGTTTCATATCTGCTTTGCCTCCCTAAGCCTTATCGTTACACAAGTACCTTTTCCCGGACTGCTTGCAAACTCCATCTTTGCCTGATGCATTCTAACAATATCCGCACAGATGGCAAGTCCAAGTCCCGCTCCACCCTGGGCTCTGGCTCTTGACTTGTCCACCATATAAAAAGCTTCCGTAATTTTCGAAAGCTCGGATTCCTCCATACCTTTTCCTGTGTCCTCCACTGAAATCCGGTATTCATCTTCGCACCATCTTCCGGAAAATACAATTTTACCGCCATGATCCATAGATTTTCTTGCGTTATCCAGCAGATTCATGCACACCGTTTTCATCAAATCCGGTTCGATCTGTAAAACAGCATCCTCTGCAAAGGTGACTAATTCTATGTTTTCCTCCTTTAGGGCAGGATACATGATCCCCCCAATTTCATCAAAATAGTCCGTTGCAAAGATCCGCTTCATATAGAAGTCCTGCTTTTGCAGCACGATCATTTCCAGCAGCTTCATTGAGAGAGACTCCAGCCTCTTTCCCTCTTTAAAAATATAATCTGCCGATAAAATAATCTGCTCTTGATCCATTTTTTTTGATCGCAGCATATCCGCATAACCGATCATTGAAGTAAGCGGTGTTTTCAATTCATGGGCAAAGCTTCCGATGAAATCCTCCTGCCTCCGTGCGGCTTCTTTTAATTCCTCCACTGTTTGCTCCAGTTTGACTGCCATTTTATTAAAATCCTTTGAAAGCTTGCCGATTTCATCCCTGCTCAGAAGCTTAACCCGCTGATCAAAATGGCCATTTGCGATCTGTCTCGTTGCCCGGGACAGATATTTCAATGGTTTTGTCAGCCAGCGAGTCACCAGAAATACAACGGCTCCGCACGTTATAATCATTGTAAGTACAAGATAGTTAAAGCGCTTGTACTGTTCCGAACGGTTTTCAAATAGGAACGTAATGTTTCGAAAATTTTCAAGATATAGGATTTCTCTTTGAAAGATCAGCGGACTTGCAGTATGCAGGTAATAATCCGAACCCGAATTTACAATTTCATATCCCTTTTTATCGGAAGATAACCGGCTTAACATGTGATTATCAACATCAAGCGTACTGCTGCTGAAAATTGTTTGGAAAGATCCATCATTTAATCGAAAAGGAATGTTCCCTTTCGAAGTATTGATGGTTACGGATTGAGCAATCTTCTCAATGATTTGTTTTTCAGCCATAACCAGTTCAAAATACTTTTCTGAATGATACGGCATTGTATATTCCGTTTTGAATTCCTGCGTCAAGGCATAACGCAGGATATCATTTTCTTCAAATGCGGCACTGATTTCGCGACCCAATGACGAACGAAATTGAGAATCGATCAGGTAGTAACTTCCGATACTGAATGTTACTGAGGCAATTACAATCGTACTGAAAAAAATCTTCCAAAAAAAATTCATTTGCTACCCTTCCAGCCTGTAGCCTATTTTATAAACAGCAACTAGCTTATCTTCCCACTTAATTTTCTTACGAAGCCGCTGTACATGTAAATCAACAGTCCTGCTGTCGCCCATATCTTCATCACCCCAAATCCGTTCGTAGATTCGGTCTCTGAACAAAGCAATATCTTTGTTTCGGACAAACAAAAGCAAAAGCTCATACTCTTTATTCGTAAGATTTATGATTTCCTCATTCTTTTTCACGATCCTGGAAAGTGTGTCAATGGAGATATCATGAAGGATCAGAAATCTTGCATTCTTGTTGTAACGTCTAAGTACAGTCTCAACCCTCGCTAACAGCTCTATGATCTCAAAGGGTTTTGCTAAATAATCCTCAGCCCCTAGTTTGAGCCCTTTAACGATATCATCCACACTCGACTTTGCCGTCAGAAAAATCACCGGAATTTCCATCGTTTTAATGTATTCGAGGAGTTCATAGCCATCCATCTTTGGAAGCATAATATCCAGTAAGACCAGATCAAAGCGTTCTTTCTCGATCATATTAGAAGCTAGTAGACCGTCATAAGCGCAAGTGCAGCGATACCCTGCATCGTTCAGATTAGTCCTAATCAGATTTGATATGGCTGCCTCATCTTCTACAATCAGAATTTTGTTCATCGAAATGCCCCCTTTGATTTTTTTATCTCATATTGTGCAACCAGTAGGCAAATATGCCCCCGTCTCCTATCTTACATCAAAAATGTATCAAAATTGCATCCTCTTTCACAATTTATCCATCCATATGAGACCGATTAATCTATCTATCATTTCTAGTATTTGTTATAATGGTATGGCGATAGCGTTAGGCCTCCGTAATTGTATGGTCGGGCATAGTTATCCACGATCCATTTAAAACAAAGGGTGAGAAATGATTACCAACGAATCTATAAATCGTGCAATTGATTACATCTTAAATCATATCAATGAAGCAATCTCGGTTGATGAGATTGCCTCTCATTGTAATTTCTCAAGATTCTACTTTTCCACAATGTTTAAAATGGAAACTGGAGAAAGCATTCATGAATTTATCACACGGGTGAGAATGGAGCAAAGTGCATTTCGGCTAAAGGTTGAAAGACGCAGAAGCATCACCGATATCAGCTATGATTATGGCTACAGTTCATCCAACTACAGCTCTGCTTTTAGACAGCACCATAAGCTATCTCCAATGGAATTTCGACGCAGTATCAAGCAAAAATCTTTGGTCAACCCAATCTATAAGACTGGAGCTATCGGTTTGGAGTCATTTGCGGACTGCAACAGAAAAATCTCTCTGGAAGTTCTTGAGGATTGCCTCGTTATATACGAACGGCATAAAGGAAATTATGGTGATTTATCGGTTCACTGGGGAGCCTTTCAAGAAAAATACAAGGAATACATCACGGAGGGAACGTTACTGGTTGAACGCACCTATGATGATCCTTCCATTACCAAAATAAATGAATGTCTCTATGATCTCTGTTTGACCGCCCCAGAAGGTTGCAAGCTCGAAAACACCTACATATTGAAAGGTGGAAAATTTGCTGTTTATCACTTCAAAGGTTTGGCAATGGAGATCTACACTTCTTACCAAAGCATTTTCAATGTCTGGTTGCCTCATAGCAACTGTAAAATAGACGATCGATACGGTTTCGAAATTTATAAACAAATTAACTGTAATTCTATGTACATGGAAATTGATTTATATATCCCAATCAAATAGAGCACAAACGCAGAAGTTTTTTTCTTATCATCCCTTTATCCTGTAATGGTATGAACATTGATATAGGGAGGAAAGGAAATGAATTTAGAAAATATTCAAAACAACAGAATCAAAACAATCTTGCAGTTTTCAATACCATCGATTATCGCCATGGTACTGACCTCACTGATTACGGTTGCCGACGGTTATTTTATCGGAAACTATGTTGGAAAAGAAGGCCTTGCCGCGGTTAACCTAGGGCTGCCCATCATCTATCTATACCTTGCACTGGGTCTTATGATATCGGTAGGGGGCGTAGCAATCGCCGGAATGGCACTTGGCGGTAAGAACATCGAAAAGTGCAACAGCGTTTTTAATCAAACAATGTGTACCGCAACGGTTTCAACCTTACTGCTGAGCGTTTTTATGCTGCCTCTGCTGAATCCTATGCTTTCTCTCTTAAATGTAAGTTCAAAGGTTGCAGCGTTTTTCAATGATTATTATGGAATTATGCTGCTGGAACTTCCGATTATGGTGATCAATGCATCCTTTGGTATGTTTATCCGGGGTGAAGGCAAACCGCAGTACTTTATGCAGGTCAATATTTTGAATGTACTGCTGAATATACTACTGGATTATCTCTTTATCCGCTGGTTTGGTTTGGGTGTAAAGGGTATCGCTTTTGCGTCATTGCTTTCAGCGATTGTTACCCTATTATGCATTCTCTATTTTTTCACCAAGAAGTCAAGTGTTTACAAATTTCGCAAATTTACATTTTCGGGCGAGGTGCTGACCGGCACACTCCTCAATGGCAGTTCTGAATTTATTGGTGAAATGTCACTGAGCATTTCTATGTTTGCCTATAACTATGTGATATTAAGAATGATCGGTGTTGACGGTGTGACTGCCTTTACCATCGTTGGTTATATCGCTTATATTTTTAGCATGGTGATGATCGGCTTTGGCCAGGGTGCCAGTCCTCTCATCAGTTTTTCATATGGGGCAAAAGAATACTTGCTTGCTGCAAGCCTGCGTAAGGCAACCAGCCTCATGGTGCTGCTTGCGGGAGCAGTGGTGTTATTGCTCGTATTGTTTGGTTCGCAGTGGTACAGCAATCTGTTTGTAAAAAGTGATGAAGTGGAGCAAATGGTGCGCTCTGGCGTAATAATCTATGCGGTTTCATTCTTGTTTTCTGGAATAAATATCATCTCTTCTTTCTATTTTACGTCAATCGGAAAGGCAAAGGAATCAGCGATCATATCTTCCGCACGAGGTTTGGTCATTCTGTTGATTTGTATTTTTACACTGCCTCCGCTGCTTGGCATGACAGGCGTATGGCTTGTTGCACCCATTACAGAAGGAATAACCTTACTATTGAGTTTGTATTTTATAGGAAAAGAAAGGAAACACGCTACAATGGCATCTTAATATAATCCCATCACTAATCGATTTAATTCGATGAACAGATTGGTTCATCAGGCCAACCATTCAACGGTACATACTTAAATAAAGTAACTGACACATGCTCTTCTATTTGATCCTTAACCGGTTGCTCATTCTTCAAAAATCTTTTAACAACTTCTATTTGTGGCATTTTAAATTGTGTTGCGATAATGACTAAAAGCACAAATGCTGTCGAACATCAAAGCCCGACTTTTTAAACTCCGAACACAGAAAGTCAATGCGAACAGGCGTAATTTTAATCAGGTACATGGTAGTCGGCAGCCGTTTCATGTTCTCAACAGGAATTTTTCGAAATGCGAGCAAATCCAGGTATTCATCCGTCCAGGGTTCAACAATCTCTGCGATGCCGGAGACCTGCATTCCGCCTAATTGGGCGAAACCGACATAGCTGTCATAGATGGCAAGGCACACGTTTTTGTTGTTCTCCAACGCTTGAAACTTCAGTCCGCCTTCTGAAAACATCCAGAATTTGCGGCCTTTATAGTTATATTCGATGGGTGTGCAGCGAACAAAATCACCGCAGCCGGTGGCCAAGGCACAGGTATTATGTGCCAAAATAAACTTTTCCATCTCGTCCAAAAGCAAGTCATAGTCCATACAAACCGCCTTTGCGTCCTTTTCAATCCAGTAGGAAGCAGCTTTCTGATAATCCATAAAATCACCCCTCTCAGATTTTACTCAGCCATTCGAAAACAGGCAGGAGATTCTCTTCCTTAACACCATCAAACCCATCTTCTATGTGCTTGATTGTTTCTTCTATTTTGCAACAACCGCCGCTGCGCTGGGTTCAGCGGTTCGTCCGGTTCCCAATCCACAAACAGCTTTTACGTTATAATTTCTGAGTTTATTAAGCCCCTGGATCTTCCCTGCTTTCATCCAGCCGAGAAAAATGGTTTCTTCGTCTTTACCAACCTTTGAGCGTTCCTTCACCGGGAAAACCTTCAAATTGGTTTTTGAAGCAAGCATATCAGCGTAACGCTTGGTAAAACCCGTTTTGGATTCATAAACAATTACCATTCAGACCCTACCTCCATTTCGTTTCCAATGATTGGTAACAACTACATTATACGTCGTAAAAAAGGAAAGTAAAACCCCTTAGGGGTACTTTCCTTTAAAAATCCAAAAGCGCTCATTTTTATCTTAATTGACTGCAATTCCGCTCATTTACGCGAGTAAACACGACTTGCAAATCGATTCCTTTATTTCGCTGAACCTTTCAAGCTGTCGGCCCATTCTCTTACTCTTTGGGAGCTCTCTGCTTCTGATAAGTCCTCAATTCTGGTCATAATGGTCCATCTTACGCCAAATGGGTCTATCACACTTCCAAACCGGTCACCCGAAACAAAATTTGCGATGGGTTCTCTGATTTTGCCTCCCTGTTCCACTGCATTTTTATATACCGGATCAACGTCTGCAACATAGATTGATAAAGAATAGCATGCTTGCGCTTCATCCGAAGGAAGAACCAATTGATATGCCGGATTTGCTGCTCCAAGCTGTAAGAATCCATTCCCAAAATCAAGCTCTGCATGAGCCACGATTTTATTACCGGCTTCATCAGTAAATTCAGTAATGTCCTTTACTCTAACATTGAAAACAGCTTTATAATACGAGATTGCTTCTTCGGGATCTTTTACTACGATAAACGGAGTAATGGATGTAAAACCATGAGGGATTCCGTTCTTTGTATAGTTACCAGACACCCCTATATAATTATATTGTTCCGTCATTATTCTTCCTCACTTTTTATATTTTTATTGAAATCGCAATGTTTTTCAACGCTTTCATTCCGTATCATATCCAACCCTTTTAACCTTAATACTGGATCGAATTCATCAGTTCATAAAATAAATGGGATTGTTGTGTATGATAAAGGTTATACCAAGCCTCTAACGTCTTTGAAGAAAACACATCCAGAGCTTTTAAGACATGAGCAGAAAATTCCAGCGGTGCTGTTACGGATGCTGTGATCAGTTTTCCATCCGTTACGGCAGGGGCCTGCTCATAGTACTGCTCTCCCCCATAATTCGGGCAGATCATTTTAAGATACTCCAGATCATTGCTTGTATGCGGTCTTGAATCCAGTAATCCTTTCCGTGCAAGACCGAAAGTAGCACCGCAAATGGCCGCTACAATGATTCCTTTCTCTAGGCACTGCTCTGCTCTTGACAAGACAGGATCATGAACGCCTTCAGTCCACGTGTCTCCTCCGGGTAAAATCAAGGCATCTGCGTTCTCGAAACCGCACCCATCCAGTGCGACATCCGGCAATATTTTCAGTCCCCCCATTGTTACAACAGGCGTCTTTTGTGTCCCTACTGTAACGATTTTAGATGGTTCTAAACCTTTTCTATAATACCTTCCGGAATTCAGTTCAGCGATCAAATAGCCGATCTCCCAATCTGCCATTGTATCAAATACATAAAGATATACATTATTTTGATTCATACCTAGACCTCCGTTTTAATAATTCAATTTTGATTTCTCCAGTTTGATCCGATATCGTATTGTAATAAGTCTTACTTTTTTCATTTAAAAACAGTATAACAACGATGTCTACCAACATAATATAATAGCTTCCCTGACAACTGCTGTCAGGGAAGCTATTATATTTGATAATATTCCATTAATTCTGCCGCCACAGAACGGAGCCTTTCCTTGAAACTCTGTGGTCCAATCACTTGAATGGCTTTTCCGTAAGAGAAAAGAAAATATGGCACATAAGCATGAAGTGCTTTCTCATCAACTAAAAAGACAGCTTGATTTGACGTACGTTCTTTCAGATGATGGCCAAGGAACCAATGAATGCACAAATCATCCAAAGTCTCCGATCGGCCCCCGATGATGAAAGGAACCATATCAGCTTTCCTTTCAAGATCCGGCAAAAGGTTTTGTATGAGAAATTCTTTGGCCGAGAAATCATTGGGCCTCTGAAACACCAGCTGTGTCTGCTGAATGCGAAGGATCCGTTCAGCCCGAAAGCTTCTGATTTCCCTTCGAAGATGGCAATATCCAACGGTATACCATTTGTTGTTCCAATATAACATTCCGTACGGGTCAAGCACTCTTAACCTGGATTGTTCTTCCCTGCCTGTACGATACTCGATTTCAACAGAATGCTCATTTGCCACAGCCCACTCCAGTTCTTTCACCACCCGTTTCACAGCCTGAGGAATATCACGGTTTAATACCTCGAAGCCAGCTAAGTGACGATTAAGGCTGCTTTCCTGCTCCCTATTCGTATACAGCTTCAGCTTTTGTGCTGCACTGTTTAACGATTCACTGAAAGGGTACCCCGCCTCGCTTGCAAATACCGCCGCATGAAGCAGTGCCTTTTGTTCTTCAAGATCAAAAAACAAAGGTGCCTGAATAAAACTATTCAGCAAATGATACCCGCCGTTTTGTCCGGTATCTGAAACAATTGGTACCCCGCTTGCGCAGAGCGAATCAATATAGCGATAGACTGTTCGTATATGAATCTCTAATTTTTCTGCAATTTGCTTCGCAGTAATTTGGGTGCCAGAATGAAGCATCCATAAAATTGCCAGCATGTTATCATTTTTTGCCATCTGACGTACCCCTTTCTGTTCTTATTGCCAGCCTGTCTCCAATCTAGCCCTTTCTCTATCGCCAGCTGTTTGTGTTGATCCATCTTAAACTATTCCCAGCTTTTCCAGATCTCAGCTTCATACCCAACCGTCGCTTTATTTCCGTTCCGAACGACCGGCGTTCTTATTACTTTGGGATTTTCAAGAATTTTTTCGCCCTTATCTTCCTCTCTAAGATATTTGATTAGCCCCAGTAGCTGCTTATCTTTACATTCGGGATCAATTAGATTGTCATATCCGCCTACCGCCTGTTTCACACTATTTAATTCCCCTTTGCTCATTCCTTTCTGAATAAGGTCAATAAGCTGATATTTGATTCCCCGTTCTTTGAAATATCGCTCCGCTTTCTTTGTATCAAAGCATTTCGACTTTCCAAATATTTGTATATTCATCAGTGATTCCTCCGTAGTTTGGTCTTTTTGTAAATAGCTGCACTCCAGTCGCTGGCAAGCATGACCACGATTGTAACCGCTATTGTTTTTAGGATTCCAAATTGATTATAGTCCGTTCCGACGGCGATCCATCCAATCAGAATCCATTGAATGAAGTAGATTTCTGTGACATTCTTGCTCCAGCGGGACAGGATTGTATGCAAGACTTCCGGTATGTATCTAGTCAGGTAAAACACGATTCCAATGAGAAGAAACGCACATGATCCAAAGACGATATTTCCAAGAATCAAATGATGATAAAATGCGGCATCGGTTTCCCATCCATAATCAATTTCAAAATACCAACACAGGAAAACCGCCGCGGAAAAAATCACGAACGAGACCAGGGTGGTAACAGTAAAAAGTAGTTTCTTTC
>JAQSXD010000028.1 GCA_029266295.1 Bacillota bacterium
CCCAAAGGCTTAATCAGACCCATGATCATCATTGCGGCTCCTGCAATCAAAAACGGCGTTCTTGCCGCCACTCTTGTCATTGCCAGAAATCCTGTAGAGGAGATATACGGCATAAACGCGATGATGGGAAATACCCCGGCAAGAACAGTTGATAAGCCGTCGATCAGGAAGGCTCTGTTCCATTTTTTCTTCGTCATTTCCGCACCGAGCATTTCCGCCATGCTCTTGATGCTGGTATAGGTCATGGACAGGAGCAGCAGAGCAGCAATGATACAGGTCGTGATCATTCCGGAATCAAAGGTCGGTTTGCCCCAGGCAAAGATTTCGGGTATTGAAATCAATTGACTTCCAGAGAACTCCATCAGACTGCCCATGCCAAGGATCCCCGCCAGAATCCAGCCGCTCAGAATACCGATCAGAATGGAGATACTCTGCAGAAAGCCTTTTGCAAAAAGGTTGATGGTTAGTATGATAAACACGACGACAAAAAAATTTGCCATTGCTTTGAGATCGGCCGGTTGATCTCTTGATGCCACACCCAGCATGCCTTTTAGAATGCTCGGACTGAACTGCAGTACCATCAAGAAGATCAGAACACTGTTCACCGAAGGGGTAAACAGCCTGGTAATGTATGGAATCAAGCCAGTGATCGCAATTATCATGACCACAGCACCCGAGATGAGAAGTCCGCCCTCGATATCGGTGCGAAGAGTCGGCAAATCCTTTCCCACTGCAGGGGCAAGACCCGCCATCAGGGTCAGTATCCCGGTCCAAAGCCCGGCAGGCGCCTCTATGATAGGGAACCCATGCCCAAACTTGGCCTGAAGAATGGATAAAATACCACTGACAAAAAACGTTCTTTGAAGTACATCTGCAACCTCACCCTGCGTCAGACCGAGCAGCGGCGCCACAACGACCGGTATAGCCACTGCAGAAATCGCAATATAGATTATGTGTTGGATTCCATAGATCAGATTCTTTTGTAACGGCAGCTTGTCATCGAGTTCATATAACACGGTTATTTCTCCTTCAGGTTGGGACTCATCATCAACTCTGCTTCCGTGGCTGCCTGAACATCTTCTATTGTGTATCCTTCATTGATTTCCGTCAAAAGGATTCCCTCCGGTGTTACTTCCATGACCCCCATCTCTGTGATGATCATGTCCACCACGCCTACCGCGGTATAAGGCAGTCTGCACTCCTTCAGGATCTTATGCGCTCCCTTCTGGGTATGCTGCATGGCGACAATTACCTTCTTTGCTCCTACCACAAGATCCATGGCTCCTCCCATTCCCGGAACCATCTTTCCCGGCACGATCCAGTTGGCCAGATTTCCATGCTGATCCACCTCCAGCGCTCCCAGAATTGTCGCATCTACATGTCCTCCCCGGATGATGCCGAAGGAGGTTGCGCTGTCAAAGAACATGGCTCCCGGATTCACGGTCACATATTGGGCCCCTGCATTGACGATATCAACGTCTTCTCTGCCCTTCTCTGCCGCGGCTCCCATTCCCATGATTCCGTTCTCCGACTGGAGGATGATGCTTACTCCCTCGGGTAAAAAGTTCGCCACCATGGTGGGAAGACCGATCCCGAGGTTTACTACGTCTCCGTCCTTTAATTCCTTCGCTACTCTTGCGGCAATGATTTCCTTTATATCTGCCATGGTTTTTCACCTCCCACGATGGCATCCACAAAGATGCCTGATGTCACTACGTTGTTTGGATCAATGTCTCCGATTTCCACGATCTCGCATGCGCCTACGATTACATAGTTTGCCGCTGCGGCCATCATGGGATTGAAGGTTCTTGTTGTTCCATTGTAGGTGGTGTTTCCGAACCGATCGGTCACGGAGCCTCTGATCAACGCGAAGTCAGCCTTCAGGGGCTTTTCCAGAAGATAGTCTCTTCCGTCCACATGGATCACTTGCTTGCCCTCTGCCACGATGGTTCCCACTCCCGTAGGAGTGAGGAAGCCGCCGAGACCCGCACCGCCGGCACGTACCCGTTCCGCCAGAGTTCCCTGGGGAACCAGAATGCACTCGAGCTTGTCCTCAGTAACTTCCGTGTTCATTCTCTGCGCCACTTCGGGATTGAGTCCCACGTGAGACGCGATGAGGGTCTTGATCTGACCGTTGGAAAGCAGCTTTCCCACGCCTCTCCCCGGAACCCCCGCATCGTTGCAGATGATCGTCAAATTCTTTACCCCCTTATCTACAAGGGCGTCTATGAGGATCTCCGGCGTTCCGCAAGCCATGAAGCCTCCTACCATAATGGTGGCTCCATCCTGAATCCCTGCCACCGCTTCGGCAGCCGTCATAATTTTTTCTTTCATGGTTTTGCCTTTCCTAACCTTGGGAATTTCTGAGCCAGCAAACATTCCTCTGCCGGCCCGTCCGTTGATTTGTAATATTCAGCCTACATTTCTTCTCGCTGACAGGATTTCGATACCGGTCTTATTGTGCAGCGTCCCCATAATTCCATTTGGAGCAACTAAGATGATCAGAATTGCTGTTACGCCCAATATCATCATGCTGATTCCCGGGAATTGATAGAGATACTGATTAAACAAAACATAGAGGACAGCTCCGATAATCGGGCCTTCCATTGTGCCGATACCCCCTATAATAACCATAAAGGTCACCGCCACCGTCCAGCCGATACTGAAGGCTGCGGATGGAAGAATGTATGCCTGATAAAGATACATGGCTCCGCCGATGATTCCCATCATAAAGGATGAGATCAGATAGCAGCGCAGCTTTGTTTTATATAGTTCGATGCCCAGCGTCTCCGCTGCCGAGGAATTATCTCTCATTGCCATCAGGGCAAGTCCTGATTTCGATCGAAGCAGCAGATAGACCACAAGCGCCGCAGCAACGCCGACAACCAAGGCGATATAGTAAAGATCCACTGTGTCAAACTGATAAGCAGAAGTAATGTTAATTCCCTGCGCATACCGAACGAACTCCCAGTTGCTGAACCATAAGAGCAAGGATTCTGCCACGACCCAGCTGCCAATGGCAAAATAGACACCGCTCATCTTGAATAGCGCCGGAGAGATAAAAAAAGCAAAGATCAGAGAAAAGATGCCTCCAAGTAAAATGGATACGAAGATATTCAATCCGTAGGTTGTTGAAAATACAGCCAGCGAATAGCCCCCGATCCCGATAAAAGCCTGCATTCCCAGAGATAATAAGCCTGCATAGCCTGCCATGAGATTCCACATTTGTCCCATGGCCATATAAAGCAGAATCAGCATCATGATTGAGACAACATATTCGCCGGACCAATAGGGTAACGTTACAAGGAGTGCCATAATGACAAGAAAGCACAGTGGTTTTCCGTATGTTCCTTTTGAAAGTAATTTCAGTTTCATAGTACCGCCTCCTCTACTTTCTCGCACCGACAGACAGTAAGCCATTGGGCCTGATTGCCAGTATGAGCAGCAATACAATATAGCCGCTAAGCATCTGATACGCCGATCCGAAGATATGTCCGCCCATCAGCTGCGCAACACCGAGCACAATTCCTCCCACCAATGTTCCTACGAGGCTGCCCATACCGCCGATGACGACAACACCGAACGCGATAATAAGATATTGGGTCCCGCTTGACGGATAAAAAACAAAGGTGGAACCAACCAGAACACCGGCAATGGCTGCAGTGACCATGGCAACCATCATCGCATAGCTGAACGTCCGCTTCGTATTGACCCCGTTCAGTTCCGCTGCCATCCGGTCACAGGAGGTGGCCCTTATGGAGCGGCCGAAGTAGGTCTTCTGCATGATGTAATGGAGCGATAAGATAACAGCGATTCCAACCAGGAAGCTGAATAAATACATTGCCGAAATCGATAAGTGCTCCGTGGAGATAACGTTCTTGGAAGCAAGTGAATTCTGGATGATTTTATTGTCTGCTCCGAAGACCTTGAGCAAAAAGTTGGAAATAAAGATGGAAACGCCGAAGGTTACCAGCAGAGCAGGCTCAGAGCCCTTGTCCAGGACACGGTTCACCAGGAAGTTCTGAATCAAGAATCCCAGTGCAACCATAACAAGAATCGTTGCAGCTACTGCAATCCATAGATTCCCTGTAACGGATGTAACAATGGTCAGCGTCGTGTAAGTTGCCAGAATCATCAGATCTCCGTGAGCCAGATTGGTAAGACGCATAATGCCGAAGACCAGTGACATTCCTATGCCGATAATTGCATATAAGCCTCCCAGCAAAATGCCGTTTACTAAACTTTGCAGCATTTGATTATTCTCCTTTCAAGCATACTGGTTCATTCCAAAATATGCGTCGGTGACCTCTTCCTGATTGAGCTGCGAGGATTCCCCCTGCATTGCGATTTTTCCCTTTAGCATGACATAACTGTAGTCTGAGTTTTTCAGGCTTCGCGTCACGTCCTGCTCAACCAGAACAATGGTGATTCCCTCCTGGTTGATTTCTTTTAATTTTACATAAATGTCTTTTATGACAACCGGGGCAAGCCCCAGAGAGATTTCGTCACACAGCAGCAACTTTGGTCCGGTCATAATGGCTCTTCCCAGTGCGAGCATCTGCCTTTGTCCACCAGACAGGAAGGTTGATAATTGATTTGATTTTTCTTTCAGAACAGGGAAAAGGGAAAACACTTTTTCAAGCTGTTTCTCTTTATTGGCTCTCAAATGAGGCAGATACGACCCCATCAGCAGATTATCCAGAACGGTCATGTTCTCAAAAACATGACTTCCTTCCGGAGACATGGTGACGCCGGCTGCTACGATCTTATTGGTAGGCATACCGGATATCAACTGATTCTCAAAGGTAATGGAACCTTCTCTAGGCTTATTGATTCCCATGATCGTATTGAGGAGTGTTGATTTCCCTGCGCCGTTGGAGCCGATAATCGATACGATAGAACCTTCTGGTATGACAAGGCTCACGCCTTGAATCGCTTGAAAATCACCGTAGTTTACACTCAGGTTCTCAACCTGCAGCATTGTTTTTACTTGATTTTGCTTCATATCTTATTCTCCCTTCCGCCTTAGCACTCACAGCCAATATAAATGTCTGTGACCTCTTTGGAATTCATGACATCCTGAGGACAGCCGCAGACAATGTCACAGCCGTTGGCAAGAAGAAGAACGCGATCCGTTCCCTCCAGCATGGTCTTGATAATATGTTCGATCCAGACCACACTAACGCCCTGAGATTTAACCATTCTGACCAGATCCAGAACCTCTTCGACTTCACTCTCCGTCAATCCCCCGCCGACTTCGTCCAGCAGCAGAACCTTGGGGTCGGTAGCCAGGGCTCTCCCAACTTCCAGTCTTTTTCTGTCCAAAAGACCTAGTTTCCCTGCAAAATCCTTTGTTCTGTCACTGAGCTTTATCTTTTCAAGAATGTCCAGCGCTTTGTGTCTTGCCTCTTTTTCGCTGATTCTGCTTCCGTAAACACATCCCGTCAGAATGTTTTCATAGACTGTCATTTTTTCAAAAGGTCTCGGTACCTGAAACGTTCTGCCAATTCCTTTCCTACAGCGCTCAGGTATGGTGTCTTTCGTAATATCCTCTCCCAGAAAGGTAATGGTGCCCTTTGTGGGCTTCAGTATCCCCGTGAGGATATTCAGCATGACGGTCTTACCGGCGCCATTTGGACCGATGACCCCCAGCACTTCATTCTCGTGAAGTTTAAAGTTGATGCACTTCAGCACCTCATTATTACCAAAGCTGATCGCAAGCTGATCCACATTCAGTATTTCTTTCAAAAGGAAACCCTCCACTTCTTAACCGCAGAAACTTTCATGTCTCCCCGACGAGCAGGGAGACATGAAGATCATTTGTTTTAACTGGATCCAAGGATGTCTATCATCGCATGTTTTAATTGGATCCGGGGATGGCGATCATCTCGCCCTCATAGAGCGGAACATCCGGGATTTGGGTATTGGCAATGATCCGCTGTTCCCAAACGCCGTCGCTGTTCTTAACCCACTGGCCGGTAACCAGATTCATAACGCAGGCATGGTCTTCGCCATACTTGACATGACCAACTACGGTATCCAGATCCGTTGCGGCAATGGCGTCAAGAATCTTCTGCTTATCTAGGGATTGCGCACGATTCAGCACATCCACAAGCAGCTCAACGTTTGCATGCTTATATCCTGTGGTTGCCACGGAAGGTTGTCCCAATTCTTTTTCCCACATCTCGGCAAGCTGCGCTGCAGTCTGTCCTGTCAGGGACGAAGTGAAGGGGTGATTTTTTGTCCACCATACCTCTGAGACCACACCGTTGCCCAGATCTCCGCCAAGGGCTTCAACATCCGCCGGGAACAGGGTTGCTTTTGCTACCGTGACCACCTTGGGAATCACGCCCTGCTGATGGAACTGTTTCCAGGCTGTGGCGAAATCAGGTGTAATCATAACACCAACTAAAATGTCGATGTCTTCTTTTTTCAAGTTATTGATAATACTGGTATAATCATTGTTTCCGATGGGGAATCTGCCCGGATCAACAACCGTGTAGCCTCTCTCTTCTGCGTACTTCGTTACATCCTGCGCAAACTGGATTCCCTCAGCATCGTTGGGTGCCAGAAGACCAACCTTTTTATTGGTATCCTGAAGATCCCATGCATCGATAAAGCAATTCAGCTCTCTTTCCGAGTTGAAAAACGCGTGGTAGGAATAGGTGTATGGTGCTCCTGCCAGCCATGCATCTACGGGAGCGTCCACTGAAATACAAGGAACCTTATATCGTTCACAAGCTGCCGATACAGGATTAACGGTATCCACCGTATGCGATACGATCATCAGGTCAACTTTCTCTTCCAAAATGAGTTTATTGGCCGCCTCTGCAGCTTTTGTTGTATTGCTCTCTGAATCAAGTACGATAAATTTGATGGGCAATTTTTTACCAAGTTCTTCAATATAAATGCCGCCGTCTGCATTTAATGCTTCAACAGCATTCTCCTCCATAAACGGCGTACCGTTTCCAAAGGAAGCCAGCGGGCCGGTCAGGGGTGCAACCCTACCCACAAGGATAAATTCCTTGTTCTTATCAATTTTTGCCGTATCTCCACCTTTTGCTGCTCCTCCGCAAGCGCTCAGTCCCAGAACCAAGCTCATGACAAGCAATAAAACCAGAAATTGTGTTGTCCGCTTTTTCATAATCCTTACCTCTAAATTGCCTCTTTGATTTGGCAATCCTTTCTCCTCCATATAAATTTTTTATTGAAATTTGTGTTTGGATTTGTAGACTTGAATTTGAATGCATTCTCTTGATCGGGTTGAAATGACCGTCCCCCCTCAAACAGGGTGTACGGCGGCTGAAAACTTAGTTGCTAATCCACTTCTTCATAATTTAAATCGTCGGGGATACGTGCCCCTTCCGTGATGTATTCCCCCATCACACTGCATACGGGGCAAGACCCGAATTCATCACCAAACCTGGAAATGAGATCAACGCCATATTTGAACAGTTTATCGCATTCCGGGCAGCGATAGTACAGATATAATGCGCCCCATGTCATAAGCAAAGATCTCCTTTTACTGCCGGCCAGACCGTAATCAGTCTGACCGGCTTACAGGATTTGATTATTTTAAAAAACTCTTGTTCTCTAGTACTGCGTAATACCTAGTTAAGTTAAGTTAAGCTAAGTGAAATGAACTGTACTAGTTCTTTGCAGGCAGCCCCAGGATCTCTCTGGCTTCTGCCGGAGTCGCCACTTCACAGGTGAACTCTTCAATGACTCTCTTCGCACGCTCAACGAACTGCATATTGCTCTCTGCAAGAACGCCTTTCTTGTACAGTACGTTGTCTTCCATTCCGACACGGATGTTGCCGCCCATGGCGATGGCCGCATACATGATCTCCATGGCACCCTGTCCTACACCAAATGCGCTCCAGGTTGATCCGGGAGCCACCTCGTCCATAACACCTTTCATGAACACAAGATTCTTGGTTGTAGCCGCAATGCCGCCTGCACAGCCCATACAGAACTGGAAGTGAGCAGGAGCTTTTAGAATGCCCTTTTTCAGGTAGTATGCTGCATTGTAAATCATGCCCGGGTCAAAGGCCTCAATCTCAGGCTTTACATTGACTTCCTGCATCAGTGTTCCGATCTTTTCCAGGAATGCAGGATGATTTTCAAATACGGAGGTATGAAGCCAGTTCATGGTTCCGCAATCATAGGAAGCCATTTCAGGCTTTAATTCATAAAAGGGTTTGATTCTGTCTTCTTCTTTCAGGCCAACACCACCCGAAGTGGTCAGATTGATAATAATATCGCAGTCCTCGCGGGCACGGATCAATTCCACTGTCTTTTTAAACTTGGGAAATTCCATTGCGGCACGGCCTTCATCATTACGACAGTGAATATGCGCCACTGCTGCACCTGCTTTCCAGCAGTTGTATACTTCCTCTGCAATTTCTTCCGGCTCAATGGGAACGTTTGGGGTGTTCTCCTTTGTGGGCCATGCTCCGGTGGTTGCAACAGTTATAATCCTTTTATTTTTAAGTGCTTTATCCATTCGATATACACTCCTTTCTACTTGCCTGTAAGCGAAGCCTCTGGCCTTCGCTCACAACGAATGTCATTTGGAAATTTTTGTTTATATAGATCCGTAAGTATAGGTTCTTTCAGGCACATCGTTGACTTGATCTTCATCGATTTCCGCAACGCAGCGAACCATAGCGCCATCTCCCATATACCATCTGATGGGGAAGCAGAAGAAACGGAAGCGTTTTCCGGAAACCTTATCCAGATTTCCGCCAAGATTTTCAACGCCTACGATACCATGACCAAGCATCATCTTATGACAAGGTTCCCAGGTTCCCCATTCACCAATTGCTTCCAGTTCGCCGAACTTTTTGTCATACGCTTCCTGTCCGTGGATTCTGATGTACTCTTCCTTATCGAATTCAGCGTAAGCCTCTTCGCCAAACTTTTCTATATATTCTGTTGTGATCGGTCTTCCGGAAGCACCAACAAGGTTCATACGGGTTGCACCGTTGTTGCCCATCGCTGTGTGAAGCGGGTGGTCAAGCGCCTGCATATCCATGGCAACGCACTTTACCTTGTTCTTTACGAACCACTTTCCTGCATCCATACCGGTTCCGCAGGAATAATGATAATATTCTTTGGAATCATCAAACTTTCGGTGCATTCCTGTGTTCAGGCAAACGATCATGCCTTCCAGCTCCTCTGGCTTGATATTTGCTTTTTTGCAGGCTGCTTCAAGGTGTACATCAGTAATCAAACCCCAGGGTTCGATATCGATTTCCAGACAGATGGCTTCTCCTGTGTAAGCATCAACAGGCATTTCGTGTGTATACCGTGCTCTTTTTCCGTCAAATTCTTTTTCCATTACGTGGCGGGGCGCGTCACAGTGGGTTCCGGTATGCTGTACGCAGTCAATTCTCTGGGTGAGAACACCTCCCTTTGCAAGGGTGTGCATAGAGTCGATTACCGGCTTTGCAAAATAAGGCCATCTGGGAATATCTGCACTGAACGGATGTGTTAAATCGATCATAACTTTCTTAGCCATTTTCTTTTCTCCTTCTCTTTTTAAAAATTTAATCACTCCCGTGGGGGAGCATAATCTGTGTAATTGGGGTATTAAGCGATCTGATCAATGTCTCTCTTCTGCCATAACCGTCTCGCGCCTGCGGTTTATGCTATCGGAGTCTTGACTCAGCACCTACTTCAAATCTTTCGTAACTTCGATCAGGTATTCTCTCAGGCGTTTGTTGGACGCTGTAATCTGCTCCGGTGTCCAGGTCTGGTAGCCCTTACCTGTCTTGAAGCCCAGATCTCCCTTTTCCACCAGCTCCCGAAGCAGCTTGGACGGCTCATGGGAATCTTCCAGATATTTTACGATATAGCTCTGAATGCTCAGGGATAAGTCGAGCCCGATCATATCGGCGTTTTCCAGAATTCCCAGGATCGGCCAGCGCAATCCAGGGCCGTAGCGCAGTGCTTCGTCAACGGTAGCTGGATCTGCGATGCCGTTCTCGACGATGGAAAGTGCCTCTCTCCAGATCGCATGCTGGAGCCGGTTTGCAATGAATCCGGGAACATCTTTCACGCACTTAACCGGTTTTTTGCCGATTTTTTTCAGGTAGTCGTAAGTGATATCCATGGTTTCATTGCTGGTTTCTTCGCCCTTGACCACCTCTACAAGTGGGATCAAATAGGGCGGGTTCCAGAAATGAGCGCCGACAAATCTGCTCTTGTTTTTCACTTTTGCTGCGATTTCGGTGATGCTCATAACAGAGGTATTGGTAGCCAATATGCAGCTTTCTTTGCACAGGGGTTCAATTTCGGCAAATAGATTCTGCTTCAGCTCCATATTTTCAAGTACACATTCAATAACCAGGTCTGCGTCTTTTAGCGCCCGCTCCATATCGGTTGTGAACAGAATTCGGCTCAGGATTCCGCCGGCCTCCTCTTCTGTCATGGCCCCTTTTTCAATGAGCATATCCAGATTAGACCGGATTCCTGCCAATGGCTCGCTTTTCATGCTTCTTGATCTTAAGATCACATGGGTATCAGGATCTTTTGCAAATACTAGCGCCAGGCCATTTCCCATGAGACCGGAACCGAGTACGGTAACATTTTTTATATTCATACGAATCCTCCGCCTAGTTCGCCCAGTATCCGCCTTCCACAGCAACATTGGCACCTGTCATGAAGTCACTTGCCGCAGAAGCGAGGAAAATACACGGGCCCACAAAATCATCTGGCTCTCCCAGCCGTCCGATGGGCAGACGCCTCAGGAAGTTTTGAGAGACAGCACTTTCTGGATCAAACATCCATTCTGTCAGATCGGAACGGAATACCGTAGGATTGATGGTGTTTACATTGATCTTGTATTTCGCTGTCCATTCACATGCCAGAGACTGGGCCATCAGGTCGATTCCCGCTTTGGCTGTGCAGTAACCGGTATATCCTGCCATTCCCATCTTGGAACGGGCTGAGGATACGAGAATTACTTTTCCGCCTTTTCCTTGCTTGATCATCTGCTCTCCCACGTACTTACAGAACAGCCAAGTCCCCTGTACGTCAGAATCCATGATTTTCTTCCACTCGGAAAGCTCCTGCTCTACGATGGGCTGCGCATGGTTGTAGCCGGCTGCTGTCAACAGTACATTAATCTCGCCAAACTTCTCCACAGCGTCTTTCACGATGCGGATGACGTCCTCCTCAATGGCAGGATCGCCTATGGAATATCCGCATTCGATCCCTTGGGCAGTGAGCTCATCGCAAAGGTTTTTGCATTTATCATCACTTCTTCCGGTTACGAATACCTTCATTCCCGCTAAGCCGTATCCAATGGCAACCGCTTTTCCCAGTGCGCCTGTCGCACCTGTTAAAAGTGCAACTTTGCCTTTGACATCAAACAGATTGTTTACAAATTGTTTGTCAGCCATGTTGTTTGATTCTCCTTTCAATCAGTTCAGAGCCTGCTATTCAAAATTCCAGCTCAGTTCAACCGTTATGGCACTAACGAGCTTGCAGCAACTCTATCTTTTAAGTTTGTCAAGGTCTAGTTATAGCTGATTACTACCAGAACGGTTGCAATCTGGTTTGTATGATTGATCATTGATCTTCCTTCGTTTGGCTCAATAAAAACGGAATCGCCTTTTTTCAAAACCAGTTCCTCTGTTTTGGATTTCACAGTAATCTCGCCATCGAGTACGAAGTAGACCTTTTCTGTGGGTGAGTTATCCTCATACGCCCATTCAGCGCCTCCACCGGGAAGGAAATAAGACATTCCCATCCAAAACTGTTTGGTTCCTGTTACATCGGTTCCATGAAGCTTCATTGCCTTCATGTCAAAATGCAGTGGTGCATTGTATGGAGCAACATCCTTCAATTCAACTTTTTTCATTTTTTCACCTCCAAGCGATTTATCATTATATATTCGCAACTGTCATGCCAATCTTGGAATTCTTCCTTTTACCCGCAAATAAAAAAACCTCTTACATCACTAAACAGAAGCGATTCAGAGGTTAAAAATTTTAAATTATTTCCAGATTAATCATGAATCGGACTGAAAATTTGCCTTTCATTGTTAATCTTTTGTCTATAGCAATGCGTTTTTGTATTAAAAAACATAGTTATCCATCAAAATAAAGCCTCGAAATAGATTGAATTCAACACCGATACGTTTTCGTATTGATATAATACATTTTCGTATCGTGCCATTTCCTACTTTTTTTTCCTCAGGGGGATACCCAAAGCCTGCGCCTTTCTGACGATGGTCGGTTGTGTGGTTTTCAAAACGTCAGCAGCAGCGTAGGAGTTCCCGCACTCTTTCAGAACCCGTTCAAGGATCTCTTTTTCATAGTTCTGCACGGCCTGTTTCAGCCCAACCCTGCTGATACTGCTGGTCTCTACAACACTAGGTTTTTTCTCACCCATATAAATGATCCGTTCGACATCCTCTCGATCCAGTATCCGGTTTGAGGAGATAATCACCATCCGCTCCACGATATTTTCCAATTCCCGCACGTTCCCGGGCCATTCATATTCTGTCAGGGCATCAATTGCCTGATCGGAGAATTCCTTATTTTTTTCGTAGATGCGATTGAATTTGGCGAGGAAGCCAGAAGCGATTTCGGGTATATCGTTTCTCCGTTCCCGCAGAGAAGGAAGCGCGATTGGAAATACGTTCAATCGATAATATAAATCCGCTCTGAAGGAGTTGTTTTTCACCATCTCTTCCAAACTTTTATTGGTAGAAGCAATGACTCTTGTGTCGATCTTAATGCTTTCCGTACCGCCTACTCTGATCAGTTCTCTTTCCTGGAGCACCCGCAGGAGCTTGGTTTGCAGCTTCAGCGGCATCTCGCTGATCTCATCCAGTAAAATCGTTCCTTGATTGGCCGTTTCAAAAAGTCCTTTCTTGTCCTTCTTGTCAGCACCCGTAAATGCGCCCTTTACATACCCGAATAATTCTGATTCCAAAAGGTTTTCGGGAATGGCTGAGCAATTGACTTTGACGTAAGGGCCGTTCTTCCGCTTACTCTGTTTGAAAATTTCACGGGCAACCACTTCCTTCCCTGAACCTGTTTCGCCGGTAATCAGTACGGTGGCATCTGTCTGGGCAACATATTGAATGAGCTCTTTCACCCTCATAATGCTAGGATCGCTTCCCATAAACCCGTTTTCTGCCCGCTCACGCTTCAGGGATTTCAGTTCCTCCTTATATTGGCGCTTTTTAATTTCTGAGTTTTCCAGGTCCTCCTTAAGGCGAATCAGCTCTGTCATATTTCTCATAACGGTGATGACCTTAAGTACCTCATGATTGGAGTCAAAGAATGGAATACCGACAATAAGAACCTTCTTGTCGTTCCGGTAAATGGTTGAAAGGGCTGAAATCTTCCGTTTTGTTCTAAGTACTTCAAGGGATACCGCCTCAGAGAAATATTTCTTTTCCAGCAGTTCTCCGATGGACTTTCCCACGATTTCATCCTCCGTTATTTCGGTAATTTCTGTATAACAGCGATTAATATTTGTCACAAAACCATTGGCATCGACGATACAAATTCCATCGTCGATGGCATCACCCAGAACCAGTGCCGTCATTTTCTCCAGCTTGAGATGTTCGAGTTCTATATCGATTTCCTCGATTTCAAGCTTAAGTGCAAGGTTCTCGTCTTTCAGCGCGAGATTTTCGGTTTTCAGTGCTAGGTTTTCGGCATTTAATACGAGATTTTCATCCTGCTGGCTTTGAGTTAAATCCTTCTCTTTCTCCATAACGCTCCCCTGCTTTCCTTTTATCATCTCAATTATATACAATGCCAGCTCAGATTTATGTCCAGATAAGTTCAAGCTTTTGTTCCGGACAGATATCGCTGCAAAGACCGCAGCCTCTGCACAGGTCTGATCTGACGGATACATCGCTGGAAGCTTTGGAAAGCGCTCCGTAAATACACGCAGAGATACACTTATGGCAGCTCGGACTGCTGCAATGATCTTTCAGATGGGAGATTTTTGGCTCGACCTGGATCTCGTCAAAGGATTTAATTCCGCTTAGAGCTGCCCCCCGGATTTCAGAGAAATTCTGAATATCGTTGGCCTCCATCCAGTCCTCGAGATCGTTTTTAATCCGTTCAATATGTTCGAAGCCGTTCAGCATCAGCGCTGTTCCGATTTGAATGGCAGACGCGCCCAGCATCATGTACTCCAAAACATGCTCATAGGTTTCGATTCCTCCGATTCCGCAAACCGGAAGCTTGGTGCTTTGGGCAATGGTAGCAACCGAAGCCAGACCCAGAGGACGTATGGGGCTTCCCGAATATCCTCCGTAGGTAGGGAGATAGGGCTTTCGCTCCTTGATGTTCACACCCAGAATGCAGCGCACTGTATCGATGGCGCTGATGGCGCTTCCGCCTGCCCGTTCCACAGCGCAGGCCACCTTCGACATATTGGTGACGTTCTGAGACAGCTTTACCATAATAGGAATGTCAACACAGCCCACAACCTTTCTGGTCATTTCGTAAATTCGTTCTGCACTTGCCGCCATGACCTCCAGTCCCTCTCCCATAGGCGAGGCCAGTCCAAGCTCGATTGCATCGGCGCCTATCTTTTCCATTTTTCCGGCAATATAGCTGATCTCAGAGGAAGTTTGGGCACAGATGCTGGCAATGACGATTCCGCCGTTGCTCTTAGCCGTATCGATCTCCCGCTCCCATTCCTCCAGCAAAATATCACTGTAAAGTCTGATATTCTGAACGCCGTTGTTTCGGTAGGCAACTCTGGGCCTTACGTCAATGTTTACTTCGTTAACGATGGTCTCCGTAACCACTGCTCCTGCTCCTGCAAGAATTGCATTTCTAATCATATCACCGTTTCTGGCCCACGGGCCAGCGGCGACGATAATCGGATTTTTCAATTTCAAACCCATAAAATCCACAGCAAGTGTCATCGTTTCCTCCTCCTTGTCATCAGAATATTTCTTTAACCCGGTCCTTATGTCCGCATGATTTTCGAACCTTCAGTTTTGATTGAATCAGTATTTCCTGCGGCTCGGCATCCTCTTGTGACTCCTCCATAATGTCAAAAAGCAATCTGGCTGCAATTAATCCCATACGATACATCGGTTTTGTTACAGTGGTAAGCTTCGGTTCAAGATATCCTGAGATCTTGAGGTTGTCAAAGCCCACCACGGCGAGATCCTCTGGGATCCTCAATCCAGATTGTTTGATTTTTTCCATAGCCCCGATGGCCATGATATCCGAAGTCACGAAGATCGCCTGGGGTCTTTGTTCCAAATTGAGCAGCCTGCTTGCCGCAAGGTAACCCCCTTCCAAACTGTTCTCCTCGGCGAGGAAATACTCAGCGGGGCAGGGCAGTCCCTCCTCCTCCATGGTTTTCCGAAATCCTTCCAGTTTATGATCGTTTTCTAGCTTGGGGCGGTTGCCATAGATCACACCGATTCGTCTATGCCCGATTTCAATCATATGTCTGGTGGCCTCGGCTGCGGCGGCTCGGTAATCTGTATAAACTAGATTTTCCTCAGCCAGTTCCTCATTTTTTCCGATTAAAACAACGGGGATGTCCTGCTTTCGGATTTGATTCAGATCGCTTTTTTTAAGGTAAGTTGACACCAGTATCATTCCGTCGACTCTTCTGTCAATGAAGTTCTCAATATATCCCTTTTCCTTGTTCTTGTCGTCTTCCGTTGCGCAAAGCATGATGTTATAGCTCTTCTGATGTGCTACATCCTCAATCCCCTTGGCAATTTCCATGTAGCCAAGGTCCGTTATTTCTGGGATCAACAATGCGATTGCTCCGGTTCGGTTCAGCTTCAGACCTCTCGCCATCCAATTGGGTTTGTAGTCTAAACTTTCCATGACGCTGAGAATATGCTCCTTCGTGTCGGGGGCAACCGCATCAGGATGATTCAGTACCCTGGACACGGTGGCAACGGAAACGCCGGCTTTTTTTGCTACGGATTTAATATTCAAGGGAGAATCCTCCTGCTTATA
>JAQSXD010000416.1 GCA_029266295.1 Bacillota bacterium
AACTCAACGTAGATAAGCAATAAAATTTTTTACAAAACCATAATGCCATAAATATGTGAGCAAATGATAAGAAGCCGGCAGAAATTCTTCTGCCGGCTTTATCCATTTTATCAGCCTTTCCTTATTTAAAGGGATAAGCGGGTTGATTCGGGAGTTTACTTAGTTAAGAGAATAAGCGGATTGATTCGGGAGTTTTGATTCGCAGTATGCCTTACTTCAAAATGGAGGTGCCGTCCTGTGCTTCGGCCCGGATATGGATCTGCTCCAGGCTCACCACCTTCCAGGGCGATTGTTTGTCCCTGCATGACCCGCTCCCCTTCTCTGACATAGGAATGGGCAAGGTGCGCGCTTAACGTATAGAAACCGTCATCGTGTTTAATTAATAGATACAGCCCATAGCTCTTTTTGTCGATCTGCATTCGTTCCACAGTTCCATCGGCAATTGAAATAATCGGATCGTTTTTTCCAGTACTAATATCAATTCCCCCATGAAACTCATCCTCACCGTAAAGAATTCGCCCTCCATATTGGCAGGTAACCGTTCCGTTTAAAGGCCACGGATAGGTGCTGATTATTTTAATTGGGGAACTATCTATGATCGGAATTCCATTGCAATACGCACTGTTTTCTTGTAATACACCAATGCGCTTTATTTCATCTCTATGAAACAAGCTTGATCGAATCTCAGCTGGTGCAGTCAATATAGAAATTACTGCTCCAAAAATGATACCAAAGAAAATTACGATCCCCACGATCACATAAGAAATCATTTTTCTTCTTTTTCTGCTACGTGTCAAGATCATCGCAAATCTTTCAAATAGATTCATTGATAGAATCCTCTCCGCCGTCCGGATGTTCCGGAATACGCAATCCATGGATATTTTTCAGGCTCACTGATAGAGCATATTATTGATTCCGTAAGTGTATGCCCCTTTATTGTGAACGAAAGGGTATGTCAAGAGGAATTGGATCTATAATCATGATTCCAGATTGCTTCAAGTTTTTTAAAATTCTCAAAAAAACTCCAAATCCACTATGTTCAATGGATTTGGAGTTTTATCCCTAGAGGAGACACTCAGATTAGAACTGGGATTTCCCTACAAGATCTCTTTATTAAAATGTCCTCTTGTGTCTGTTTCCTTGTGAAAGGCAGCTTCATCCACTCTGCCATTTAATTTGCTTAAGGCCTTATGAATGGTTTTCACAACCTGCTCTTTTGATTCAACTGTGAAGTTTAATCGGAATGCCTCGATTCCTTTTATGCTTGGCAGCTCATCTAAAAGATTCAGTGTCTTCCCATTCAGGATCGTCGTTGTACAATCATCATGAGTAATGACAGGGAATGTTCCGTGCTCATCCTTTAGCTCATAGCTCTTCGTTTTGCATGTACCGCATTGATTCATTTTTTTCAGCGGACAATATTTTGTAAACATCAAAGGAGCTTTGCCATATACGATCATTTCCAGTGCAGGATAGCCGCCATTTTCTTCATAATAGGCATTCACTAAATCTTCCATTTGTCTCTTATTGAGTTCATAAGATAACGTTACTCGTTTCGCGCCTAATCGATATAATTCAAAGCAGCTGGCAGAATTAACAACATTCAGAGAATAGTCCGTAACAAAAGGATTCGTTTTTCTGTAGTGATATATTCCGCCATATCCTCCGATTAGCAACTGCCCTTCTTTTTCCTTATAATCGTTCTGGTTTCTTCGAACAACGTTTTCAAAATAGATTTCCTTAATTCCACAGCTCATGCAAGCATTATACTGTTCCTGTGTCGTTACAACAGCTGTAAGATATGGTTTTTTCGGGGGAAAGCTTATTTTTTCTTTTGCTTCCAACGCCTTGGTTCTTTTCTTTTGGCTGTTAAGCTGTAAGTCATATAAGCCCTGTACAATCTCTCTTCTTGCTGCATTTAACAGTTTCACCGGTATAAATGCATTGCATTCTTCAAAATTTACATGATTCAGTTCAAATATTGTATCATTTAATCTTGAGAATTGCTTAATTACCTGCTCTTTTGTTGTCGGATTATTAATTGCTTCACCCAGTATGTCCTCGCTTTCATATAAATAATGAAAGCCCAAGCCCGACCCATCTATGATAAGTTTTGAATCTGGATATGCATACACTGTAATATCCAGGTTAAAACGCCTAAATTCTTTTTCCAGTGATGATTCTAACGCTTTGTAATAGAAATAATCCTTCGTGATATATACGAGATCACCCTTAGACACCTTTTCTTTGATTTTGATATAGCAGACATTCTCTGCTTTGTTGATTAAATTGCCATTTTTATCGTACAGTTTTACAACAGTTAAATTAATATCTTCATTGTTATGACTGATTCTGATGATATCGTTTTGATTTAAAGTACGTGTAAGGGTTATCTCAACCTTGTCTTTTACAATTTTGCCAATTCTGCCAACTTCATAACCAAAGTTATTCGGTCTTAAAATGTTTGTAATATCTCTCTGATCCTCGTGAAACAAATATCCTTTCGTAAAGGTTCTATTGAATGTTTTGTTCAGATTTTTTTTATCTTCTGTGGTTATTTTTTGATCTAAGGCCATGCGATATTTTGATACAACATTCGCAACATACGCAGGTTCTTTCATTCGACCTTCTATTTTTAAAGAATCAATTTCTTTTAACTCATTGATATGCTCGATTGTGTTTAAGTCCTTCGTAGATAGAATATAGTTTTTCCCTAAAGATGTATCTGTTGCCCGATCAATCAGTTCATACTCCTTCCGACAGGAGCCTACACATCTTCCGCGATTTCCGCTTCGATAGCCGATTAACCCGGACATGAGACAGTTTCCGGAATAAGATACACATAAAGCACCGTGAACAAAAATTTCGATAGGGATTTCAGCGATTCTCTTGATCTCTTTTACTTTTTCAATCGGGGCCTCACGGGACAGAACAACTCTTTTCGCACCAAGTTCTTTGAATAATAAAGTTCCGTCTAAATCGTCTATTCCCATTTGAGTGGAACAATGCGCTTCCATATCAAGAAAGTTTTTAACCATATAATCGAAAGCAGCCAAGTCCTGGACGATAATTCCATCTACGCCGATTTCATTTAATTCGTGCATCTGCTCTTTCATCTCTTCGATTTCGCTTTCGAAAACGATGGTATTCATTGTTACATAGATTTTAACATTCCGGAGGTGCGCATACGTTACGGCCTCTTTTAACGATTCTAAATCAAAATTAGATGAGTATGCACGTGCACCAAATTTTTGCAGTCCTAAGTAGATTGCATCACAACCATTAGAAATTGCAGCTTTTAAAGCTTCCATATTCCCTGCTGGAGCTAATAGTTCAGTCATTTTTTTCCTCCATACGATTCTGCACTAAGTGCCTCTAACTGGTCGCAAAGTTTTTCTACAGTTATGAGCTCATTTTTTTGAAAGGCTAATGCAATATTGGCT
>JAQSXD010000417.1 GCA_029266295.1 Bacillota bacterium
TCAATGTTTGTGCTCATACCGCTTCCGCGGGCGATCCGGTCTGCGTAAGCCTGTATCGTAGGGATTCTTTTATAGGAGTCGGAATGGTAGCGGATATCAACGACGTGTATAATTTCATCTACAAAACCATCGAAGCCCACGAACACTTTTTGAGGGTTTGAGGTATGCTTTAATGAATTGCACAGCGTTGACAAAGATGATGTAAAGGAGTTACTGTTTTCCAGATCCATGATAGCCCTCCGTTATATGTAATAATTGTATGATACATTTTATAAATCGCATTATATCGTTGTTTGAAGAAAAAATCAAGAAAAAATGCATTGACAAAGATAATGCAATACTATATTTTAAATGTATCATACATTACATACATGGTGTTTGGAATAAACGACATCGGTAAAGGAGAACAGATATGAAACCAAATAAAAAGGCGAGTGAAATGACGGGGAAGGAATTAGCCGGGTATATTGATTACTCTGTGCTGAAACCGGAATTTACAGAACAGGAGATTATTGATCTGACGAAGGACGGCGTGCGATTAGGATGTGCCACCATCTGCATTAATCCGGGCTATATTGAATTATGCGAACCATACATCAAGGGAAGTGATACAATGCTTTGCCCGGTTTGTGATTTTCCGTTCGGAACAAGCGCGACAGAGTCCAAGGTAATGCAGATTGAGATTGCTGCACGTTACGATTCCGTAAAGGAGGTTGATATTGTTGCAAACTTCGGATGGATCAGAGGGGGCCTGTTTGACAAGGTTACAGAGGATATCAGAGCCTGCGCTGATGCGGCTCATAAATACGGCAGAAAGCTGAAAGTAATTTTTGAAACGGATGCCTTGACGGAAGATCAGGTCAGAAAGGCCTGCCGCTGTGCAGTAGAGGCCGGAGCAGACTTTGTAAAAACCAGTACAGGGTTCCTTACCGGGTTTGAAGCCCACGGAGCAGCTCCGGAAATCATCAAGGTGATGATGGAGGAAGTCGGTGACAAGTGTAAGGTAAAAGGCAGCGGCTGCATTCGGACCCGGGAGCATTTTTTGCAGCTCATCGACATGGGAATCGACAGAATGGGCGTAGGTTACAAATCAGTACCTGTTGTTCTGGATGAAATTAAGGAAGCCGTCTCCAATGATGCCTATTGAAAGGGGAAGTATCTATGAAAAAGATCAAAGCTGCAGTTGCCGGTATGGGTTTTATCGGCACTGCCCACGTTGAAGCCCTGAGAAGGCTGAACAATGTGGAAGTTGTAGCGGTTTGCGGCAGCAGGCGGTTCACGCAGGCAAAGGCTGAGGCACTTGGTGTTGCAACCTATTGCAGTGATTACAATGAGCTTCTGGAAAATCCGGAAATCGACGCGATACATATTTGCACACCCAATTATCTTCATTACCAGATGGCCAAGGATGCTTTGAACGCCGGTAAACACGTGATCTGCGAAAAGCCGCTGACGACCACCAGAGAAGAAGCCATGGAGCTGCTTGCTTTGGCCAAAGAGAAGGGGCTTGTTAACGCCACAAACTTCAATATCAGATTTTATCCTTTGATGCATCAGCTAAAAGCGATGGTAGACAAAGGAGACATGGGTGATATCTTTTCAGTCAATGGCTCTTATCTTCAGGACTGGCTCTTTTACGATACGGACTACAACTGGAGACTGGAGCCGGAGCAGTCGGGAGAATCAAGGGCAATTGCAGATATTGGATCGCACTGGATGGACCTCGTTGAATTCGTAACGGGTTTAAAGGTTACCGAGGTATTTGCCGATTTTGCAACCTTTCATCCGGTCAGGAAAAAGCCTTTGAAGCCCGTGGAAACCTATTCGGGAAAGCTGCTGACTCCAGAGGATTATCAGGACGTACCCATCAATACGGAGGATTACGCAACGGTTATGATGCGGTTTAATAATGGGGGAAGAGGCGTCATGACGGTAAGCCAGGTATTTGCCGGAAAGAAGAATTGCCTGTCCTTTGATCTTGCAGGTTCTAACAAATCCGCTTCGTGGGTTTCCGAACGTCCCAATGAACTATGGATTGGCCGAAGGGATACCGCCAATGAGTCTCTGCTGAAAGATCCTTCTATTATGTACCCCGAAGCCGGTGCGTTGATCCACTATCCAGGAGGGCACAATGAAGGCTTCCCGGATACCTTTAAACAAAACTTTATTAAGATTTATCAAGCCATAGCAGAGAAGTCAGGCATAGAACATGCCGGGGAGCAGACTAGAGATCAAGCCGCAGGTCAGGCCGAATATCAGGCAGCAGGTAAGGCCGAATTTCCCACCTTTGAAGCAGGTTTGAGAGAAATTCATCTTTGTGAGAAGATCATTGAAAGCAATAAAAAAGGTGCCTGGGTGAAACTGTAAGAACAAGTTGGGGACGGCAACAAGTCGTATCTATTCGATATTACAGAATCCCAGATGTGAAAGGAGCGAAATGATGAAGTTAGGTTTGGTAAGTGCCATTCTGGCAGGGTTAAGCTTTGAAGAGGTCGTTGATTTTGCGGCAGAGAAGGGATTCTCTTGTCTTGAGATGATGTGCTGGCCGGTGGGAAAAGCCGAGAGAAGGTATGCAGGGGTAACCCATATCGATGTATCAGATATCAGCGAAGAAAGAATTCATTACATAAAAGACTATATGAAGCAAAGAGGTGTGGAAATTTCCGCCCTTGGCTATTATCCCAATCCAATGGATTCGGATCAGGAGAAAAGTGATTTTTACGTTGCCCATATTAAGAAGATGATTATTGCAGCGGAAAAGCTGGGGGTTAAGACGATTTGTACCTTCATCGGCAGGGATAAGAATAAAAATGTAGAGGAGAACTTTGAGAGATTCAAGGAAATCTGGCCTCCTATTATTCGGTTTGCCGAGGAACACGATGTTAAGGTCGCCATTGAAAACTGCGCAATGTATTTCTCCTATGACGAATGGCCCGGCGGCGTAAATCTTGCTTCCTCTCCGGCAATTTGGAGAAGAATGTTCGCTGAGATCCCCAGCGATCATTTCGGACTCAATTATGATCCGTCCCATCCTCTTTGGATGCAGATGGATTATATCAAACCGATTTACGAATTCAAGGATAAGCTATTCCATATCCATATCAAAGATGCAAAGGTATTCCAGGACAAGCTGGACGATGTGGGCATCATGGCGACTCCTCTTGAGTTCCATTCGCCCAAACTTCCGGGTCTTGGAGATGTGAACTGGGGCAGATTCATTTCTGCACTGACAGATATTAAATACAAAGGGTATGCCTGCATTGAAGTAGAAGACAAATCCTTTGAAGACTCTCTGGATGACATCAAAGACTCCGTTATACTCAGCAAGCGGTATATGGATCAGTTTGTGATCTAGTACAGCGGATTCATTCCAAGTGCATAGAACGGTTCATGATTTGAGGTATTGGAACGCTTTTCGGTGCCGGATATGTCTAACAACA
>JAQSXD010000418.1 GCA_029266295.1 Bacillota bacterium
GATTTGTTAGACGACTGGGAGATAAATCCGAGCGGAGGGTGGACGTCAGAGTCATATCCGCAGCCAATCTGCATCCGAAGGATTGTATGAAAATCGGACAGCTGCGGCAGGATTTATATTATAGACTGTCAGTTCTTACCTTAAAGATGATACCCCTTCGAGATAGACCGGAAGATATCCAGATTTTACTGAACTTTTTTATCAATCGGTACAATGCTTCTTTGAAAAAAAATATCAAGATGGTTTCAAAGGAAGTCTACGAATACTTTAAGCATCATTCTTGGCCAGGGAATGTCAGAGAACTGCAGCACTTGGTGGAATATGCAATGAATATAGCTGATTCTTCTGAAAATATCATTCGGATGGACCATATCGCAAGCAGGGCAGAGGAGTTCTCAGATGACAATAAAAGCCCGCAGATTCAAATTACTCCGCTTGGACAGATTCTAGGGGCGGTAGAAAGAGATATGATAGAAAGAGCGGTGGGACTCACTGGAGGAAATGTTTCAAAAGCTGCCAGACTTCTTGAAATACCGCGGCAGACGCTCCAGAACAAACTGAAAAAATATAATGGAGAATAAGTGCCCAAAATATAACAATGGGTGCCCAAATGATAACAATTCTTGCTTAAGGGATGGAAGAAAGTGCCCAAATGATAACAATACAAGACGGGAAACCTGCAATGGATGTCTTGTGTTGTTATTTTTTTATAGGGAAGTTCTTGAGGAAGGTTCTATTGGATGTTGAAAAACCAACCTTTTGTGTAAGTGCAAAGAAAAAATTTCTTATAAATATGTTGGCATCATCTTTGCTATGTATAAATATTCGGTACGTATCGAAAAAAAAAGACAAGAGAAGGTGATGCAGAATTGTTATTTGGTGTACTGAAGGATATTAAGATCGGGGAGAACAGAGTTATTGCGACCCCTTCAGAAGTAACCACATTAAAAGGTGACGGTCATACCGTAGTCGTTCAAAGAGATGCCGGTTTAAAAGCCGGATTTACCAATGAAAGCTATCTCGCAGCTGGTGCAGAAATCGCAGAGACAGCAGAGGAAATCTATAGACGATGTGACTTTGTGGCTAAGGTAAAAGAAATTGAAGCATCGGAATACCAGATGCTGAGAGAAGGACAAATCATATACACATGTATTCATCCAGCTGCGCATCCTGAAGAGGTGCAGGCATTGCTGGACAGCAAGTGTATCGCTTTTACAGCGGAGGACTCCCATCGATTTGGCTCTGTCAACTGTGAGGCGGCTGGAAAGCAAGGAGCTTTAATGGGGCTTCACTCCATGTTAACCAACAATGGAGGGAAAGGGAAATTCGTAAGCGGCCTTGCCGGTGCGCCTGGAATTAAAGTTTTAATTCTTGGCGGCGGTTTGGTGGGCAAATCAGCTTTACAGGTGCTGCATTCCCTTGGAGCATGGTGTACGGTGATGGACATCAGCATGGAGACCCTTAGAGATATCGGAAGAATTTACAACGAGCAGGTCAATACGCAGTTTTCGACAAAAGAAAACATCAGAAAACTGCTTCCGGAAATCGATTTGGTCATAAACAGTGTAAAATGGCCGAAAGGATGTACGGACTATCTCATCGACAGGGAAATGCTTTCCTTGATGGAGAAGGGATCCGTTATCGTGGATATCAGTAACGATACTCCCGGAGCAATCGAGTCCTTCCACGAAACGACCCATGAAAATCCGACCTATATTGAAAGCGGTATTGTGCACTACGGTGTGAGCAATATTCCCGGTTCTATTGCAAGATCTGTATCAGAAGCCTATGCAGCTTCAGTGCTGCCCCATTTTCGCTCTATCATGAATCTGGGGATAGAAAAGGCGTGTATGAAGGATGGATTTTTAAGAAGAAGTTTGACAGCCTGTAAGGGGTACCTCACCCATGAGGAAACCAGCGCAATTCAAGGCAGACCATGGGTAAGACCGGAAGATATCTTGAACCTGTCAAATAAGAAAATAGACCCGGCTCCATCAGCTACGACAACAAGATCGGATCATTTTATAAAAATTTAATATGAAGAAGGAGATCTAAGACATGACGATATACACATTACTCGTGGATTTCGCTTGTGCAAGCGGGCTTATTCTCATTGGAATATTCCTTCGTGCTAAAATTAAATTTATCCAGGAGACTTTTATTCCTGCCAGTCTGATTGCCGGATTTCTCGGATTGGCATTGGGCCCGAACTTTTTGAATGTACTTCCTTTCTCCGCGGATATTGGGTCCTATGCAGGATTAATTACGATTTTTGTATTCGCTTCCGTTGGAATTAATGGATTTTCCTTTTCTCCGGGAAGCATGAAAAAGGATTTGAACCGGATGGGTGCTTATGCGTCTTACAAAATTTTGACCATGGCGATCCAATTTTCTCTGCCCATCGCGTTTTCGATCCTGGTGATTTCAAAAGTTGCTCCTCAGGTGAACAACGGCTTCGGAATGCTTTTGGTTGCCGGATTTTACGGAGGACACGGTACAGCTGCGGCCGTAGGAAGCTCTTTCGAAGCATTAGGCTTTGCGGATGCAACTGACCTGGGAATGACCTCTGCAACAATCGGAATTCTTGCAGGTATTTTCGGCGGACTTATCTTTATTAAATGGGCAACGAAAAAGGGATACACCCAATATGTCAAGGACTTCTCCAAGATTTCAGATGATCTGAAAACTGGACTTGTTCAAAAGGAAAACAGAACTGCAATCGGGTCAGATACCATATCCTCCATCGCACTGGATCCGCTTGCGTTCCACATGGCTTTGATTTTGATCCCCTCTGGCCTGGGTTATCTATTGAATACCTATATCGAAGAAAGATGGGCACTAGGCTTTCCGACCTTTACAATCGCATTTGTTCTCGCACTGATTATGTACGTTGTTCTTGGACAGGGGAAAAAGGGCGTGTACAAATATGTTGATGAAAGAATCGTTACCAGACTGGGAAGTGCCGCTACGGATTACCTTGTATTCTTCGGCGTGGCATCCATTAAGCTTCCTGTCGTTGTGGAATATGCACTGCCCCTTTCCTTACTGGCGCTGTCCGGTATTGTGATTGTTGTCTTCATGATGCGTGTTATGGGGCCTGCAATGAACAACGAAAGGTGGTTTGAACGATCGATCTTTGTTTATGGCTATGCTACAGGTGTATTTGCCATCGGCCTGACCCTACTGCGAATTGTAGACCCGGAAAATAAATCCAAGACACTTTCCGACACTGCTATCGTTGGTTCCTTGAATACTCCTATTGAATTATTTGCATGGTCTGCAGGGCCTGCTATGCTCATGGGAGGCCAGCATTGGACCTTTGTTGGAATCTTCCTCTTAATCGGAGTTGCATGCGTTGCAGCGAATATTATCTTTAAGTGGTGGTATCTGAAGACTCCGTTGGGAGAAAGAGGTGC
>JAQSXD010000419.1 GCA_029266295.1 Bacillota bacterium
AGTGCTGCAGAATGGTCTGCTCCCTCAGCCTTTGTGAAGGACTTGCTCTTTGACGGAACCTTCTATCATTTGTGGTATCTTCCCGCGTCTATCCTCGGTGCGTTTTTTTCCTGGCAGCTTCTGGAGCGGCTGAAGCCATGGCAAGCCTTATCCATAACCGTGATCCTGTACACAGTAGGACTCTTTGGTGACAGCTACTACGGAATTTCACAACAACTCCCGATGATGGACTCTTTTTATCAGCAGTTATTCCGATTTTTTGATTATACGAGGAACGGTTTCTTTTTTGCGCCTGTGTTCTTTGTCATGGGAAGTCTTCTTGCAGTGAATCCAGAAAGGAAAGGATTTAGGCCCTCTTTTATCTGTTTTATGGTATCGCTTGCCATGATGCTTGCAGAGGGACTCCTGCTTCACAGTGTGAAGCTGCAAAGGCATGACAGCATGTATATTATGCTCATTCCCTGTATGTATTTCCTCTTCCAGAGCCTGCTTTCTCTGGGTCAGAACCGCAAGCCATTGAATCCGAACCTCCCATATTACTTACGGACGATTTCGGTGATCCTCTATCTCATACATCCTGCTGTGATCGTTGTGATAAGGGGACTTGCAAAAGCCATTCACATGGAGCAGCTGCTGGTACAGAACAGTCTCGTTCACTATATAATGACGGCTCTATTGTCCTTTGGAGCAGCTTGGCTGATCTCATTTTTGCTGCAATATAAGCGTTCGCACCAAGCTGACGCAAGGATTACTGACCACAGTGCAGACGCTCGTCTGGCTGGTGCAAGCATATCCGGCTGCGACACATCGAAACGGCCAGCTGGTACAAGAATTCCTGACGTTAGTGCACCACACCGCGCCTGGATCGAAATCACCCTTCCCAATTTGCTCCATAATCTTGAGATTCTGAAAAGCCGTCTTCCTGAGAGTTGTCAGGTTATGCCGGTGATCAAGGCAAACGCATACGGACACGGTTCAAAAGAAGTAGCAACATTTCTCGAAAAATCCGGGATTTATTCCTTTGCAGTCGCCACTGCCGAAGAAGGAATCGAGCTTCGCAGAAGTGGGATCAAAGGAGAAATTCTAATCCTCGGCTTTACCCCTGCAGTAAGGGCTGCAGAACTCTGCCGTTGGCGGCTTACCCAGACTGCTGTGGATGTATCCCATGCAAGGGAGCTAAATGACGTTCTTAATAACGCCAACCGTTACAGATGGGGCATATTTAACCAAAGGATGAAAAGTCTTCCGATCCACCTCAAAATAGATACCGGGATGCACCGGCTTGGGGAGGCTTATCAGAACCAATCCGATATTACAGAAGTTTTCTCATTGAAGAACCTAGAGATTTCGGGAATTTACACCCATCTTTGTACATCGGACAGCTCAGATGCTTCCTCAGTGCACTTTACCCAGCAGCAGATCCAGCGGTTTTATGAACTATCGGAGGAATTGAAAAATCAAGGCATTCTTATTCCAAGCACTCATTTATTCAGCAGCTACGGAGCAATCAATTATGGCGCTTCTCACGGCGGGTTGTCTACCACCAGCTATGCCAGAGTGGGCATTGCTCTCTACGGGGTTTTGAGTACTCCTGAACTTCCCGCGAAGGCTCAGGATACCAATACCCTGGCTGCAGATAGGGCACGGTCTCTCGATTTAAAACCGGTGCTGGCCTTGAAGGCCAGGGTTGCCCTGGTTCGAACCGTAGACCCTGATGAGGGCGTCGGCTATGGTCTTGATTTTACCGCCAATAAAGAAACAAGAATAGCGGTTGTTTCCATCGGTTATGCAGATGGATATCCTCGTAGTCTTTCCGGGAAAGGCTTTGCTTTGGTTCATGGGACTCGTGTCCCCGTCATTGGCAGGATTTGTATGGATCAGCTCATCATCGATGTCACCGGCCTCGCCGAAGTTGTAAGAGGTGATATTGTCACATTGATCGGTAGAGATGGTTACGAAGAAATCACCGTTGAGCAGACTGCTGAGGCTGCAGATACCATAACCAATGAACTGCTCAGCAGACTAGGCAGCCGTCTTGAAAAGGTTTATCCTTCAGACTGATGTACGACAAGAAAGCATCTGCAGGAATTCCTGCAGATGCTTATGGTTAAATTAATTCTCATTTATTTTACTTTGATTGGTTACTTATCTTATTCTGATTGACATTCTATCTGTATGCTGAGTTTTCTATTCTTCCTCTTCCCCATTATCGGTCGTCTTGGGTGCGATGAAGAGTCTTACTTTATCGATCCTTCTGTCTTTGACAGATTCAATCTTAAAGACACAGTTGCCGAATTCCACAATGCGTTCCTCGGTCTCATCCTCGTCCGGAATTTCACCAAGGAGATCAATGATCAGTCCCCCTATGGTTTCATGTTCTTCCGACTCCAGATCTAAAAGCAGTTCGTCGTTAAGGTCATCAATGTAGTACTGACCGTCAACCAGGTAGATGTTCTCATCCAGCTTCTCAAGCTTGGATTCAAATTCGTCATCCTCGTCCTCTATGTTCCCCATGACTTCTTCAATCAGGTCTTCGATGGTAACGATTCCGGAAAATCCGCCGTATTCATCGATAAGCAGCGCAATATGCACCTTGGTTTCCTGGAGTTCTCTGAAGAGGTCATCGATGTTTTTGCTTTCCGGCACCAGATATGGTTTTCTCAGCAGACTTTTGATATCGACCTGTTCAAAACCATTTTTTCTGGCTTCGATAATGAAATCTTTCATATACAGAATACCGATGATATTATCGGAGTCCTTCTCAAATACCGGAATTCTCGCATACCGCTCTTCCAAAAGCTCGTCCACGTAGTCCGCCAGATTATCGTTGATATTGATCATATAAACGTCGGTTCTCGGCGTCATAACTTCATAAGCCAACTTATCATCAAATTCAAAGATGCTGGTAATCATCTCCTTGCCAGTTTCCTTGATCAGCCCTGTTTCCTGACCGACCTCCAGCAAAGATCTAATTTCCTCCTCTGAATATTGCTCTTCAATGTTCGCATCTTTTACTCCGGTGATACGAAGCAAAAGTGTCACTGATTTTGACAGCAGCCAGACGAAAGGCTTGGAAAGCTTTGAGATAAAGAGAATTGGATTCACACAGAACAAAGCAATCCGCTCAGAATACTGAAGAGCCATCCGTTTTGGATAAAGTTCCCCAAATACAAGCGTGATAAAAGATAAGATCAGGGTTACGAGAACGATTGCAATCTGCGGCCCGTATGGAATCCCAAATCGGGACAGAAATGCTCCGATGTCGTCGGACATGGATGTGGCGGCCACGGCGCTGGACAGAAAACCCGCCAGTGTGATGGCAACCTGTATCGTTGACAGAAACTTGTTTGGTTCCTCGTATAGCTTTAATAACAGCTTTGCCTTTTTATTACCTTCTTGTGCA